>CAMAYN010000007.1 GCA_945862285.1 Akkermansia muciniphila
TTCGCAAATGATGATTGCCTTCTGCTGTCAACTTGCTAGTAAACAGTTCATAATATGTTGTTGCTATCTCCATCAGTCATTTCTTTGTCTCCACTCCCTCGCTTGGTACTCCGCCTGAGCTTCGCAGGGCGGAAGGAACTCACCGCCGACCCCGTCAACGGACTTACCACCGATTCCCCCCACGGCGCGGAATACAGGAAACACGGCGAATCGCTCCTCACCCAGTTCTTCGATTGTGGAGACAGTCCCGCCCGGCAGACACCTTGTCGCAACCTGCTAGCAACCGAGCCTTCATGAAATGATCAAATTATGCTGACGCAGCAACCTTCACATGAAGCTATAAACATTGCAATTTTATGACAGATTACAACCCACCCGACTGGCAACAGGACTCATCATCGTATGCAATGGCAATACTAGAAGATGCCAGAAAAACAGGAAGACCTGTTATTCTTCTTACTGGTGCAGGAATATCAGCTGACTCAGGTTTTCCACTTGCTATGGAGTTAAAAGATTACTTTGTTCAAGCTCGCCGCTACGTTATTCATGAAGGATATTCGAATTTTAGGCAATATATTGAGGAGGCACGTTGGCCAAGCCGTCACGACCTTAGAGTTGACCTAATGCTCAAGGCAAAAAAACTTAGTCTTGAAGATGAAATGCTTGTAGCTGAGCAAGAGGCTACTCAAGCCGCTTTGGTTGCTGAGCTTAGAAGAGACGCACCAAGCTTAGCTTTTTCACTTCAAGAAATTTTTGAACTTCTGAGTCCGCCAGCTTGGAAAAGTGAAGAGCTTAAAGAAGTCTATAAACATGCTAATTCACTAGCAGAGTCACTCGGTAAAAGATCCCCCAAAAATATTGCGTATAGATCACTTCTCGCAAATCTTTGCGACAACAATCAGACAACAATTGACGCTTGTTTTGACCACTTTATTAGGGACCGTGAACCTACTACAACTCATCAATTTATCTATTTCTTATCGCAGGTATTATGTATGCCTGTGATTTTCACGACCAATTTTGACCCCCTTTTGGAAAATGCCTTTACAGGCGAAGGCTTACAACCCCGGGTTTATGAAGTTCGCGGTGAGGAGTCTATTCCATCAGCAGAACTGTTACTATCCCAATCATTATCCATTGTAAAACTTCATGGCGGCACACACCAAATGCAAACGGGATTTAATTTGGACGATCCTCTCTCCCCATCTGCACTTACAGCATTCAAAGATCTTTATGATCGTCTAGAAAAAATATACAGGCAGCCTCCACTTACTCTTGTAATAGGTTACAGTGGTTCGGATCGCAGAGTCATGGATATTGTAGCATCTCAAGTCCGGGAGTGGGACCCGAAAAAAGATACTAAAAAATCCAATCACCCACTTCCCAAAGTGGGACGCCCCAGAATCCTTTGGGTTTCAAGGGTTCCGTGGATACCTGAACAACTCAATTCGGCGGTAAAAACTCATCCGTATATCCTTCAAGGTCACTCAAAGGTAGGGAATGGTGAGTATCCAGTTCATCTTGTAAGATATAGGGATGGAAGACTTTTTCTATTAGAGGCACTACAAACACTTCTGCGTCACTTCCCCATAGCTAAATCTCACTACCAGGCTGTTAATTTTGTAGTTCACTCTGTTTCTGGTAAAGATCGAAGCTCAGAGAACGCGATGCATTTTGTGAATAAAAACAAAAATTGGCGAATTGCTTTGATTCATACTGCGAGTGGAGGAGGATCTTCTTCCACGCTGGTAAACGTTGCAGAAAGGCTTGAAAGTAGCGACGACTGCCGAGTTGTTTGGATTGATCTTACAGAAATTGCCGGTGTTTCAGCTCTAATTGATGTAATATCTGAACGAATAACCAAATTGGATACCAGATTGCAGCCAGTGCGCCGACCTCCCTTGCTCAGTTCACTGTTGAATACCAGCGATGAAATGGAAGAGACCAACTTTACAATTGCAAGTAGGGAACACGAGATGCTTGCTTGTGTGCAATGGCTTAGGCATGCAATGAGACGCGGAAAGTACTTTTTAGCACTTGATTCTTTAGATGAATTCCCTTGTGAACATCCAGCTATGGACAACGAAAAAAGCAGCCCAAAAATTTCAAAAACGATTGTCTCAAAACAAAGAAGCTTAATGTTACGATTGATCAAAGAGCTTTGTGATAGCCCCGAGCTAATTGGCGATTCGAGAATTGCCTTGGCACTGTCATCTTCTACTATCGGAGCAGCAAGTAAAAATAAGTGTGATGATCAAAAGCCACTTGATGAATTATCTAGCTATTTAAAAAAACTCCATAACCTAGACGGCTTAGTCCGAGCCCCAATGCTTGAAAGTACGACACTTAAGGCAACTGCTTGGCAGGAATCTTTGAAAACCTGGGGGTGTCATTACGAAAATTCATGTAACCAAAGGTCTAATTCTGAATCAATAAATGAAGATGATTTAATCTTGAGGCCATTCATATACACGGTAATAATGGTTATATCCAGTTGTTGCCGCCGTGTTCGCAGTGAAGTTCTTCTACGGCGCTGTGTTGGTGAATACATCGGCAGACTCTGCCCTGTTCAAGAAGATTCAAATCATGCAAGCAAAAAAAAATGGCTTATTGATAAGTTGAAAGAATCGAAAAATAGCGAAGAAAACTCTGATTTCTCTTGGATATATGTCAGTGAAAAAAAGGTAGATGCACCTGCCTCAGTCATCAATCTATTTAATCAATTTAATAATGAATTATCTAAAATTTGGAACGAGCCACAATCTGATAAGCAACATATCAGCGATCATGCAATTCCAGAATTAGACACTTTGATTCGTAAGTGTATCCACGAACTCTGTGGACATTCTGAAATTGATCAAAAAGGCCCGCCAACAACAGTAGATACAGCTAGGAAATGGCTTTACAGGACAGAAGGTGCTTATCATTGGATGCATCGTGATTTGAGGAATGGCCTCTATAGTGCTATTAAAGCAGGCGGAGATGGACGCAATGAGACTCTTGCAACTGCTCATCATATTACTGCCCTTTTTTGTTACGATGAACTCTATGATAGATCTCGCGATGCTAGAGCATTCCAAGAATATCTGTTTCACAGGATCGCTTCTATCCAACTGGCCATCGAAGACTGCTCACTTAAACCAAGAAAATCAGATTTTTTAACAAGGCTGAAAGCTGCAACATCTTGGACTACAAGACTTTTGATTGCTCTGCACCGTGAGAAGCACGCAATGCTTACTAGGGTAAGAATGCCTGGGTTTATCCGACAAATCACACAGCTAAGAAACGTGCTAAGTAATCTTAGGGATTCCATTGAGGAGCTTAAATCAGAACATAACATATTACGAGAGCAGATAGGGGATTTACTTAGATTGTTTTCGGATTTTCTACTCGCTAGCGGACATCCTCATTCTGCATTTTTAGATGGGATTAGTAGACTTAAGGAATCTGGTCAGCTTCCAAAAAAATGCGAACCAGAATCACCATCAGATATTTTTACACATAAATTTTTAGATAAATTATCCGGCTATGCAAAAAAACATCTAAAGAACCTAGAATATCCAATCAAAGATAGAAAAAGTGAAGATATATCAAAGGATATACAAACTATGGCCATTTTCCGTGACCTTGCCTATTCATGTCACGATCCGATTGTTTCTACTACGAGATTTCCAATGTTCCCAAGACCGAATATGAAGTTGCTTGATCCATCAGATTGGGTAAACCTTATGGCAGATAACAATCGGAAAGAAGATTGCGCCACGCGAAACGATAGGATTACACTTTGCAAAAATATTTATGATGGTCTTTCCCTTTTAAGAAATAAAGCGTTCCGCGAACTGAACGATCTACAACCTTGGACGCAATCAAATCTAGCTGGTGATTTTTTTGGAGGCATGGTTAGGAAATCTCTGGAATTTCGTATGATCTTTTACTCGGAATCTTGGATTGATTCCTCGAAAGTATATCTTACAAAAAATCCTGAGGCGGACAAAAAATTAACAGAATTTTGTAATGCTCGTGGTAATGAGCGTGAGACTCATGAAAGTGCTGAAAAGCTAAAATCAGATAAAAATAAGGCATTCCGTATTGGCGAACTAGGTGGGGATCAACCTCTGTTAAGAAGAAGCGAGCGCAGGCAGCGTCATGAGTGCTATAGACTTTGCCTTAAAGCTAGATTGAAGGCTGCTTCTTCTCTTCAAGTTAATAAAGCGAATGAAGTAAAAGATAAGTTGCTTTCCGCTGAAGGTTTGCGCGATTGGGAGAAAATCCGCAGGCGACTGGAAATTGCTGAATCTATTCTTAACCGTTCGGGTGGCTTTGCTGATCAGCAAGCAATGGCTATAACTAGACTGACATGTGCAGAACTGCTTGTTCGACGATCCGAGATATTATGCTGGGGTGCTCAAATCCATGAATCTAAATCTGATATTGCGGCGGAACTTAATCTTTTATGCTCTCAAGGACTAGGCGAAGCTTTAACAATTTTATCTACAGTAGCTAAGTTAATGAACGAAGGTAGAGGTGAAAATAGGTGGCGATTTTTTTATCTTCTCACACGTTCTCGCGCTTACCTTCTTCGTGCTTTTATTCGCAAAGACACAGCGCGTAGGCTTTCGCTAACGGATATGAATTGGGCGGCAAGAAACCTCGCTGGTGCACTCAATAATTGTGGACTCTGGACAGACCGTTACGACATTCTTCTATGGTGGTGGGACGTGTGGAAAGAAGTTGCTAAATCCATTCATGGTGAAGGGGATGATTTGGAACGCTATTTAGCTTTGACTTCCGCCACACTTGGCCTGCGCTGGAAGACAGAAAGAACTGCAAATCGTTTTGGTCGGGATTTGGGAGGAAGCGGAGATGGTAATCATAGGAGGCAGAAGGTAAGGCAGGAAACAAAGGATCAATCATTTGGCTATGAAGGAGAAAGGTATGGCGAGGAATCTTTTGGGTGAATGGTTTTTCGTTCGTAGCTCATTCACAATACGATTTCTTTGTTGCCCTCTTTATATCCATAGACCTTTCAAAGTTGAGTGCCTCACTGAAGTGCAACGAGGACTACTTAGGGATGGGATTCAGCGATTCGCAGCAGGGCGCAAGCAGTCCCTTCGGGACGGCGGTGGCCTTGTTCCCAATTTTGAAGGGTGCGTGGGCTGATGCCTATGAGTGAAGCGAATTGCGTTTGGCTGAGTCCGAGCTTTTCGCGAACTGCCTTGCATCGGGCCATAGCAGGGTAGTGCTTCGGGCGGGTTTCTTTTTCCCGCGAAGGATGGCCCCGCCTTCCTTGAGGCTGGCGGCGAGTTGTTGGAAGAGTTCGTCTTTCATGGGAATTCGTTTTCGATGATGAATTTGAGGGCTTTGATTTGCGTGGCGGTGAGGTTTTCTTGTTCGTTTTTCGGGTAGGCGAGTAGCAGAAGAATGACGCTGTCTGGAACATGCCAATAGTAGATGACACGCAAACCGCCGCGCTTGCCACGGCCTGACCCTGCCCAACGAAGCTTGCGAAGGCCACCAGAGCCAGTAATGACATCGCCGCTCTCGGGGTTGGCTAGAAGCTGTCACTACAGAGCGTTCAATTCCTCATCAGCAGGAAGTTCCGCAGCTTGCCGAGAGAAAAATGAAGTTTCTTTGAAGACCAAGCGCACGGGGAAATGATCCGTCATTGACGGATGGCTGTCAACTGGGGAATTGAGTGGACATTTCAATTCTTAACTCTCTACGTGCCGGGCAGGGATATTTCCGCAGGCAGTTGGAATCCGCGGCTTCGCAAGGCTCTGAGGGTTTCGGATATCTGCCTCGCCTGAATCACTCGCGAGAACCTAGATGCGGAGTGGATCCACTTCGAGGTAGAGGGCAGTGGCGCTGTGGGCTCGCCGTGAGCGGCTTGATCGTTTGCTCTATCTTATCATCAAGGCGAACTCCGGTGTATTGAAGAACGGCCCCATGTTAGGCGCTGAAAGCCAGAGTCAAAGACTTGAAATTGTGCTCCCAGTTTTGTCTTTGAATTTTCCCGGTTCTGCGATACCATCACGGCATGACTATAACTGCCACGCTTGATCCCACGAAGTTGCGTCCGCTGCTGCAAGAGAAGATCTGCCAAATGTCTGATGAGCAAGTGCAGCAGCTACATCGGGTGATGCAGAAGCTGGAGGCGCAGCAGCTTTGGGATGAAATCAAAACGGATGGTGCTCGGGATCGGGCTGAGGGTAAGTTTGACCGGCTCAGTGAGGTGATCGCTGAGGTAAGGGTAGCGATGGCCGGTTCCTGAAAATGATCGTCGTCATCGATACCAACGTGTTGATCCAAGCAACCGACGGTTCGCACCCATTTTCGCGAATCATCGATGGATGGGTGCAAGGCAAGTTTTTGTGGGCCGTCTCCACGGATATTTTGTTCGAATACGAGGAGGTGATGTCGCGCATGCTCGGTTCGGCCCGATGGCAGAAATTCGTCCGCTTCATGGACTTGACGGATGCCGCAGATGGCTCACTGCTGCGTATCGCCACTTTTTTCCATTTTCTCACCGTGCCCTCGGATCGGGATGATGACAAATTCGCCGACTGCGCGATCAGCATCCACGCGGACTTCATCGTCACTGCGGATCGGCATTTCAAGCCGTTGGTCGGCGCTGGCTACAAACCGCAACCGATTTCGCCGGAGGAGTTCATCACGAGATTTCTTTGATTCCATTTCATCCGAGTGAATAGGGACATATCTCTCTGCTGCTCAGACAGCAAACCTTGCAGAATTCGGATTACTGCACGGCCTGCCTCGGGGGGAGAACCTGGCTGCGGAGTGGATTCACTTCGAGGCGACGCGGGGCATCGCGAGGAGAAATCTCGCGTCGGACGAAACGACGATTGAATTGACCCGACTGAACTCCATCGATTTCCGTGGTGGCTGGGTGGGTGGTCTCGCGAAGCTGTTGGAGAAGCTGTAGAAGGACCGGGTTCCCTTTCACTCCCCGCCCGCGCTCGGCGAAGGTTTCTGCGTAGCAATGGGCGCAGCCGGCGCTGACTTTGGTGCAGCCGCGGACGGGATTCCATATCGCGTCGGTCCACTCGATTTTGGAAATATCAGAAGCCTATTATGCTTTCTCATCGGAGGATAGATGACGTTTGAAATCCATGGCAGAGTGGAGTACACGGACGACTTCGAGTTGTTCATGGCCTGCCCTGAACAGGATGACGTGTTTGCCCTCGGCGGCAATGCGGCATCCTGGGAATAAGTCGGGGCGCTGCCGGTAGCGATCGGGATCTTGGCGAAGCGAGTCAAACTTTGCCCACATCTTGTCGAGGTAGCCGCCTCTTGTTCAGGACCCCAAGTTTCCAAGGTGTAAGCTCGGATCGAACGGAGGTCTTCCAATGCCGCGTGCGTGAATACCAATTTCATGGGGCTTCGCGCACCAATGCCATGAATTGCTGTTTGGATTCCACTGCCACCGTTTGTCCTGCTTCGAGCTGGGCAAAGCCGATGGCGGCTTCCCGCGCTAGCCAAGCGTTTTCGGATTCCCGCGCTAGGGAGTAACGCAAGGCCTCGCGAACCACTTCGCTGGCGTTGTTGTAAAGACCGGACTGCACCTTGGCTTTCACGGCGTTTTCAAGTTCGGGAGTTAGTGAAATGTGCATGGCACAGGGGATACATGAATTGACAATCTTTGTCAATGAATAGTCGGAAGAAGTTGAATCGGTGAAGCGAAGCTCTGGGAGAAGCTGGAGAAGGACGGGGTACCCAAGGACCCTCGCTTCCATGCGGCAGCCCTGGCGACCTGTTGGCAGGACAAGCTCTATTCCGGGCAGGCGGTCATCGCCCGCAGCGAGCCACAGGCCTGCAATGGGTTTCCGATCCGGTCGTTTCCGCAGAGAATTTTCCTTTGGCTGAATTTCCACTTTAAAAAAGCATGGAGGACTCGGCAACAAATGGGTGGCTGACGGATTTCCTATTCTAGTAATGGGTGGAGTATGAACCGCGATTCGCCTTGCGTGCCTTAGCTCTTGGCATTCCTGTGATTACAAGCAGATCATGTGGACTTATGCCTCATTCGCTGCTTTATGAGATTCCATCGGGCGATGTCTCGGTCTTGTGCATGATCATGAAACATCTAGCCAATACCTCAATGGCGAATCATGAGCCATTGGCGATCTAACAAAAATGTGTGAACAGGATTGATGATGGTTCGACAAATACCCCGTGGCGCACTTAGCGAAAAGTGGGAAAATCCTCACCTTTGAGCCACTTGGTGATCAAGGCATCACTGGCGGTAAGGTTGCCGATCACGCGGTAATTTGAGTTTTGTAAAACCTTGGCTTGATCGGCATTTTCTTCCACCACGCACCAGGGTTTGGCTCCTGATGAGTGGATGAAACGATAATCTTTTCCGTTTTCGTTCGGAACAACGATGAAGCCGACATGTGTATCTAAGCCCACAATATAAATGCCAGGTTTTCCCCGAGAAATCTCCGCGCGATAGGTCTTATACGGCACGCCTACGCGTAAATGCAGATCACTTTGGGGCAGAAACGTGCGCAAAATATTCTGTGATGCCTGCTGGGCGAGGGGACTGCGCTTGATGTGAAACCCTGCTCCTTCCATCACCGTTGCCACGAAATAACCACAAGCAATTTTCCCCGCGCCAGGTTCTTTGGCTGTTCCATTAAAATCCCAACCCGTTCCCAGCCAGCAACGCATTAACTCCGGTAAATTGTGTTCTAACAAATTCCTTGCATCCATGATGACTGCTTGTCGCGCGGTTGTGCTTCCTGCTTTGCGATATTTCTCCGCATAGAAAATACGCCATCGCTCTAAATCTTTACGCAAAATTTGCCATCGTTGTGCGTCCGGCACGGGCAATGGCTCTACCTTTACTCCCGGAATTTTCCCACGACGCTCAAAAAAATATCGTTCGATTTCTTGACGCTTCGCATAAGCGTAAGCTGCTGTTCCCAGCAATATGCCGATAAGCACGAGTAGCAACACGATTTTATACCTACGCATGCCAGGACGCGAGGGAAGGGGAGTGGCAGCACCCGCGGCTTTTTTGGCACGTTTTTTGGCGATGGGGGCTTGCTTTTTCAAAGGGAGATCGCTTTAGGTCATACTAAACAATACGGGCCATCTTCGTCGTAGCCTTCCCACCCAAGTTTATCGAAAGCGCGATACAATGCTGGTAGAACTTCCTCCGAATCGTCATCCGAATGCTCAATTGTTGCCGAACTCGTAAACCCGTTTAAGCACTCGATGCTAATCACAGTTTCACATCCTTCAAGACGCAACCAATCACCCCAATTTTTATGTTCATGCTTGACTCCGAGCTTTTGCGAACGAATGGCAGTTACTACCTTCTGCAAGGTTTGCGGGGGTCGATCTTCTGGTAAACGAACAACTATTTCCATCACCGCCACTCTACCCAGAAATGCAACGCCCGCCAAGCATGGAGTAGAACTTTTTTTGCGGACGTTTCACAAATGATGTTCCACTCGATGCCAGTTCGGAATCAGGACTCCTCGCCTTACACTTGGAACAGCGGTTTCTGGGAGGCGGCATCGACGATGGCGAAACGCTCGCGGTGCAGCGAGGGATCTGCACGGAAGATGAGGCGCCCCGAGTGTGTGCGCTCGAGCTCCATGAGAATCTTCGAGTCTTCTGTCCGGAACCGATTGAGCACATCGGTATTCACCATCACGATCAGGTCGCCGGTGTGCTGATTTTTTTGAATCAGTGTATTGAGTTGGCGCTGAATTTCTACCGACATCGTCATCGTTGTCTTGACGCGCCCGCGCCCTTGGCAATAGGGGCATGGCTCATACATCGAATCTCGTAACGACTCATTCAGCCGTTGGCGGGTCATTTCCATCAGACCGATGGTGGAAATTTGTAGAACTTGCGTCTTGGCTTTGTCTTTTTTCACGCGGTCTTTCATGGCTTTGTAAACGGCCATTTGGTCTTTGCGATGACGCATATCAATAAAGTCCACCACGACCAGTCCGCCGATGTTGCGCAGACGGAGTTGACGGGCTACGGCTTGCGCGGCCTCGATGTTCGTTTCAAGAATCATTTTATCTTGATCCTTTGCCCCTCGATTGCGGCCCGTATTGACATCGACGGCGATGAGTGCCTCGGTTTCATCAATGACGATGTAGCCGCCACAGGGAAGCCAGACTTGACGGGAAAATGCCTCGTCAATTTGCTTTTGAATGCCGATTCGTTCAAAAATAGGCACAGGACCCGCCACGTAATTGACTCGACGCTTGGCACGGCGAGATACTTTACCTGCTACTTCTTTGATGGCCTCGGTTGTATCTGGGCAGTCGCACAAAACTTGGTCAATGCCATCGGTCAGGAGATCGCGAGCAGTGCGTTCGACGAGGCCAGGTTCTTGGAAAACGCATGCCGGTGCTGGTAGGCTATTGCGTTGTTGTTCCACCGTGCGCCATTGTTCAAGAAGCATGGCGAGGTCGCGTACGAGATAGGCTTTGCGGACACCGATCGCAGCGGTGCGCATGATGATGCCCATGCCCTCGGGCAGATTGAGGTCTTGGATGATCGTGCGCAGGCGGGTGCGTTCTTTTTGGTCTTCGACTTTCCGCGAAATACCGAATTGCTCGGTGTAGGGCATGAGCACGAGGTATCGTCCGGCGAGGGAGATATTTGTAGTGACGCGTGGGCCTTTGGTGCCGATGGGGCCTTTGGAAACTTGCACCATAATTTCTGCACCGACGGGGTAAATGCTGGGAATGTCCTTGGAGGTGATTTTCTTCTGTTGTTTCTTGGGACCGCGCTCGATTTCTTCAAGCCCGGCATCGAGTGCAGCGGGAATGGCGTCCCAAAAGTGAAGGAAGGCGTTTTTGTCAATGCCGATGTCAACGAACATGGCCTTGAGACCGTTTTCGATGTTTTTGACTCGTCCCGTGAAAATGCCACCAACGATGTTTTGGTCGCCTTCGCGTTCGACGGAGTATTCTTCAAGGAGGCCGTTTTCGAGCAGCGCCACGCGGCGTTCAAGTTTTTCGACGTTAATGAGGATGGTGTTGCCTTCCATGGGATTCGTGGAGCCGAATCCGAAGAAGCGTTTGATTTTATTGATCATAGAGAAAGACACTGGAGTGAAGTAGGGTTTGGGTATTAGGGATCTATCACGGGGATGGCTCGCGGAATTGTGCCATCATTATCGATATTACTCGGTGTGATAAGGGTTGGTGTGGTTGGGTTGTTATTTGTGGGATTGGGTAGGTTTGGGTCTGTGGTTATATTATCGGCTGTTTCTGTGAGTTCTTCAACTGGAACTGCACCGATTGCGGTAATTGAGTCTTCTGGTAGTGCGATTTCATCGATTTTATTCGTATTTCCTGCGTATTCATTTTGTGGAGTAACTTTAATGGTTTGGCCTGCGTCTAGGGCAAAAAGCCCCTGATAGATCTGGTTGACAAGTGGGCCGCCGACTTTGCCTCCGGAAGTGCCGCCGATAACCAAAACGCAAACGGCGTATTTTGGTTGATCATAGGGCGCAAAGGAAACCGTCCATGAATTATTGGAGTATTTCCCGCGATCCACACTCTGTGCCGTTCCTGTTTTTGCGGCGCTTTCGATGTTTGCCATTTTTACGCGACCTGCCGTGCCGCCTGGTTTGTTCACCGCCATCCACATTCCTCGGCGAATGCGTTCGAGGTCATCTGCCGCAACGCCTTTTTCGAGCAAATTTACATTCAGCTTCGGTTCGTCAGGAACGATGACTTGGTTGCCGCGTACGACTTTTTTCACAAGCCGTGGTTGGTAGTAGCGACCTCCGTTGGCGATGGCGGCGACCATGGCGCAGAGTTGCAAAGGTGTGGCTGAATTCGTCCCTTGCCCGATGGCGAGGAAGGCGATGTCAACAGGCGTGATCGTAACAGTTGGGTTTTTTTGTTTCCACAGTGGCGTGCCAATCACACTGCCCGGTTTTTCGCCAGGAAGCTCGATGCCAGTATTGCGACCTAAATTAATCAAGTGAAACGATTCGGCCATCGCCTTCGGTCCTACGCTATTGGCGAGACGGTAAAAAAACGGATTACACGATACTTGAATCGCCTCGCTGAGGGTTAGGGCACCATGGCGTCCTTTTTGTTTATTCCATAACCAGCATCCTGCTTTGTGGTTGCCGTATTGCACGTAACCATCACAGGAAAATGACCTGTTTGCCATGCCCGCGCGTGCACCGGCAAGTGCTGTGGCGAGCTTAAAGGTGGAACCAGGATCGAAGCCTTCAATGCAACGGTTCATGGTCGGCAGACAGATGTTATCTTCGTATTCCTTCAGCTTCGATGCGAGGGTGGGTGGGATATAGGAATTGGGATTGTAATTCGGAACCGAGGCCATGGCTATGACTTCACCGGTTTCGACGTTCATGACCACGGCCGCAGCACGACCAGCGTTGCGTAGCGTGTTTTCTACGATAAATTGAGCTCGACTATCAATCGTGAGAATCACATCAGCACCGCTCTGGGGTTTGATGTAGTCGGTCATGTTGATCGTTTTACCTTTTTCGTCCTTGAGGACTGTTTTTTCACCGCCGATTCCCACGAGGTATTGATCCATGGTGGCCTCAATGCCGGCGATGCCTTTTTCGTCACCGATGTAGTGGCGGTATTTTGCTCTTGCTTCGGGAGGGATGGCGCCATTCATCCAGTTTTGGGTAAAGCCGAGAATGTGACAGGCAAGGGTATTGTAGGGATATTGCCGCTGTGGTTTAAGCCCTACGGATAAGCCGGGAATTTCTTGAGAAAGGGCGGCAAAGCGAGCAAATTTCTCAAAGCTCAAATCGGTGCGGTAGGAAAATGGCACCATGCCACCGTGCGTAGCGTAGTGGATTTCTAATGTGCGAGGGTTAAATTCTTTCGTCAGTCCTTCTTTCTCAAGGCGATTCAACACGACCTCGCGAACGATGCGTAGGATGTCGCGTTTCTTTCCTTTCCGTGGCATACCTCGTTCCGTGCGCAAAATTTCCGCCATAGGAGCCTGATCATTGATGCTCAGGTAATGGTTTACGATTTCATCAAGGTTGAAAGTGACTTCGTATTGGCGACTATTTCGTGCCAGAACTACGCCGTTCGCATCGCGTATTTCGCCGCGCACTCCTGGCTCACGGACACTCACCGAGCGAGGCGATGGGACTCGTTCGCGATACTTGTTTTGGTCTTCGATTTGGACCTTGTGGAGCCGCTGCAATAACGTACCAAAGCCGAGAAGAATCAAGGCGGTAAGCAAGTAGAGTCGAAAGCGAAAAGCGATTTCCATGGGATTCGAACTAGGTGCTCCAACTGGGTGTTTTGCGTCGATTCGCCTCTACAATCGAGTGATCAAAGATTCGAGCCATACCCAGCAATGCGGCGAAGGCCAGCGGGGCAACGCCTATGGAAAATAGCGACGAATAAGCAATTTGCAGTAAAACGCCGCGGTTGATGGTGAATGATCCACGCAAAACCTCAAGCGCGGCATATTCAGCAAACATGAAAATGTAGGTGCTGATGCCGATCAAGAGACAGACGAGAATCCATTTTTTCTGAATAAAAAGTTGTCGAAATCCATGCATAAATGCCCCCGCAAGCCCGAAAAGTAAGATCGATGATCCAAAGCGCAGGCTCAGGGCTTTTTCTCTACTGACGGAAGGATCGATGGTCATTTCGCCCACATAACATTGAGCATCCCAGATAAATCCGCAGCCGAGAGCTAAGAGGAACATCACGGGGAAGGGGACAGTCACACTGGTGCAAAGAAATAGTGCCAAAAAGAGAAACACGCGCGAGTTATAGTAATCCGTAAATGCCGGCAAATACTGCTGGAGAATGATCGCCAGTAGCAAAAGCGGAAAGAGAATGAGGTTGTAGCGTAGCACGATAGATTGGGGTTATTCGTTCGCTTTGGGGATGACAAATACTGTTGTCAGTTCTTTGAAATCTACGGCAGGTCTGACCAATGCTTCCGATTCCATGGCCCCGGATTCGATCGATTCTATGGTGCCGAGGAAAATATTCGCAGGAATGACGCGATCACGACCATCGCTGAAAACACGCTGACCTTTTTTCAGTCGGGAATTTTTTGAGAGGAAGCTCAAACGCAGCTTGGGTTGATCGCCGTAACTTGCGGCTATGCCACGCAGCAAGCCGTATTCAGGACTGCCTTCGACTTTCGCAGCAACAAGGCATTTGACATCAGTCAACAGAACGACAGTGGAAAGATTTTGTCCGACCATGTCGATTTTCCCAACGAGTCCATCGGCAGTGACGACAGGATTTTGCGATGAAATGAAGGATTCTTCGCCGCGATTAATCTCTAGAGTGTTATACCAATTCGTTGTTTGGCGACGTGTGGTGCGGGCGGCAATGACAGTAAATGGTGCTTTTTTCGTAAATTCCAGAGCTTCTCGCAGTCGTTTATTCTCGTCTTCTAGCTCATGGAGACGCTGCTCGATCAAGCTGTACTTCGCTAAGTCTGCTTTCGTTTTCTCTAATTTCACTTCCAGTTCCAGAGAATGCTCGACCTCTTTGGTGAAATTTCTGGCGCTCTGTTCTACGGCGGAGCCCGTCGTCAAGAATGGGCCTATCGCTTTGTAATAGCTATTCTGGATCGAGCGCACAGTGCGATCACTGCGCGTAAGTGCCCAAGTGGCACCACCGAGGAAGCAAAGGAGAGCAATAAGGTTAAGCGGTTTCATGGCCTTGGGAGAAGGCGTAGCGTCTAGCGGCTATGATCAAATGTTGGAAATGCGCTTTAACAAGGAAAGTTCTTGAAGTGCTTTACCTGTTCCCTCTGCCACGGCACTGAGCGGATCTTCTGCAACGTGAACGGGAAGCCCCGTTTCCTCGCGAATCAATCGATCAAGACCTTTTAAGAGAGCTCCACCGCCCGCTAGCACAATTCCGCGATCCACCAAATCTGCGGCTAATTCTGGTGGACAACGCTCCAGTGTAGTGCGTATGCCATCGACGACTTGAGCCAGTCGATCCGACATCGCTTCACGAATCTCTTGCGATGTAATGGTGATGGTTTTTGGTAAGCCGGCAACAAGATCACGACCTTTAACTTCCATCGTTAATTCCTTTGGTAAGGGAGCTGCCGAGCCGATGCGGATTTTTATATCTTCCGCCGTGCGCTCGCCGATCATGAGGTTATACGCGCGCTTCATGTAGGAAATGATCGATTCATCAAATTCGTCACCCGCCACCCGCACACTGCGAGAATAAACAATGCCAGAAAGAGAAATCAAAGCCACCTCCGTGGTGCCGCCGCCAATGTCAACGATCATGTTTCCTGAGGCATCTTGCACAGGGAGTCCCACGCCGATCGCGGCAGCCATGGGTTCCTCGATCAGGTAAACTTCACGAGCACCCGCTTGTTCCGCAGATTCACGGACGGCACGTTTTTCGACTTCGGTAATGCCCGATGGCACAGCGATGACCACCCGTGAATTCGAACGACGACCATTATTCACTTTTTTGATGAAATGGCGCAACATCGCTTCGGTGACTTGGAAGTCAGAGATGACGCCTTGTCGCAAAGGGCGGATGGCTACGATGTCACCAGGCGTTCTGCCCAGCATGCGCTTCGCGTCATCGCCCACGGCGAGAACTTGATTGGTGCCAGCCTTGACGGCGACGACAGACGGCTCGCGGAGGACGATACCGTGATCTTTGACGCAAACGAGCGTGTTCGCAGTGCCAAGGTCGATGCCAATGTCCTGCGACATCCAGCTTCGGAAAATACGAGAAAATACAGACATGTAAAACGAAAGAGAGAAATTGTTAGAGTTGACACGATGCAGCGAAGGAAATTCAGCGAATTACCTCTCCGAGTTTGGGCAAAAGTGACAAATTCGTGGAGCGGGCTGGCGTTTACAAAGCGCAAAGTGCAGGAAGGAGTGATTGCGCGTAATGGCAGGTGTAATGTCAAGCAATTAATCCAGATTTTTAAATACTCTTAACCTTATTCGCCGATACTTCGGAATCGTGAAGAGATACGACTTGGCAAACGTCGGCTTTTGCGGCATGAGTGGCGCGTCTTGCAGATTCATTGAAGTAGAATGTCAAATCAGTCTAAATATCTTCGATTGGTAATCATTCTATTTCTTTTGGGAATGGGGGCTGGCTTTTGGTTGCCTGGACTGACAAATATCATCAAGGCGACGGGTTGGCCAAATGCGAATAGCTGGGTGGCATGGGTATTTATGATTTTTCCGCTGACTTCGATCGTCACACCTCTGTGCGTTGGGGCTTTTGCGGATCAGCGGGTGGCGGCGGAAAAACTTGGTGCTTGGTCCTGTGGACTGAGCGCCATTTTTATGTTCGCGGCATTTTGGTTCATGAAAAATGGCTGGGGACCATGGTGGTTTTTTGTTGCCTTTGCGCTTAATTCTCTGATTGCAGCACCGCTGTGGACTTTGGTCACTACGATTGCCTTGAGCCATGTGCCGAATCCAGAGAAAAATTTTCCTTACATTCGCATGTGCGCCACGATCGGTTGGGTGGTGGCCGGATGGTGTGCATCGTTAGTCTTTCACTATGATGGTCGACCAGAGGCAGGGTATGCGGGTGTGGTCTTGCGCGTTCTGTTAGGTGTGGCACTGGCTCTCGCCCCACATACGCCGCCGCGTGGGGTGTCGCGCTCGTGGCGAAGTTTATTAGGATTTGATGCCCTGCGTTTGATGCGAAACAAAGAAATGCGAGTGCTCTTGTGTGTATCATGTGCGCTTTCCATGCCGATCACATCGTTTTATATGCATACCCCAGAGCATTTGCAGCATTTGCGGGTGGAGATGCCGATGTTATGGATGAGCTTCGGCCAATGGAGTGAAGTTGCGGCGATGTTAGTCACGGGGTATTTAATGATGAAGTTCCGGGTGAAGGCATTGCTGATGGCGGGGCTGATTTGTTGTGTGCTGCGTTTCGTGTGGTTTGCTTTGGCGGGTGAGACGCATCACGTGGGATGGATGATTCCCGGGATTGCGATTCATGGGGTGTGTTACACGATATTTTTTATTGTTGGGCAGTTGCATCTCGATCGGCAAGTAGAGCCAGGAATGCGTGGGCAATTGCATGGGTTAGTGAGTCTAGCTACGGCGGGCGTGGGCACGCTACTAGGAACTCTTGGACTGAAGTGGCTACATGCCTTCACGGTAGAAACGAGAAATGATTGGGCTACCTACTGGTTGACACTAACCGCCTTTACCGTTGGCTGCCTGCTATGCTTCGGTTTTTCTTTTCAGGGAAAAACATCGCAGCAAGAAAAGTAAACTCCCATGTGTGAGGTGAGGCAGAACCAATTTGATTTACGGGTGGAAGATGACGAGAGTCTTTTGTATCAGCGTAAATTCGAAAAATGCTCTTGATTTGCTAATCAAGAAATGTCTTATAAATTCATAAACCATTGAATTCAATGAAATTCACACGTGCACGAATCATGCTTCTCATCCTAGGTCTTGTGAGTTGTAGCCAAACGACAACACCTGAAACAGCTAGTGAAGTGATTCGCAAAGAAAAATTGGCTGGTTCGGGTAGCTTGCTTTTTAGAGAACACCTTTTTCACACGGATCCAGATCAGAAGATCGATGAATATAGATTTTACCTTTTTCCTTACCGTGAAGGACCTTTTCCAAAATTACCAATAGACGTTGATGATGCAGAGCGTTTAGATTCTCAGGCTTTAAAAAAATATTCAAAACTGAAGATTTCGTATGATTCAATAGAGAAATATTATCTTCGTGTTGTTGCTTTAGAAAATTATTTCAGAGACCATCCCAGAGATCCTAAGTATGTGAAAGGACGTGCGAATCAGGATATTTATATTCAATCTGGTAGCGATAGTTCGCACGCCTTACAATTCTTACTGTATAAAACATTTGCTACTTTCAAATCGAATCGATGGGAAATGGATCCTGGTATGAACCCGAAAAGGGGTGAATTATACGCAGATCCGCTAGCCAGATCCGCAATGAATCAGCATTTACATGAACTGTGTGAGAAACACGGCTACACGCTAACTGCATTTTTGTGGTCGGGCGAAGAATCTATTTTTCGTTCAGCGAAAGCCATAAAACAAGGAACAGAAGCCCTACAGTATCATTTAGCAAATCACTACAAACCGGAATGACTCTGCAGCCGCGAAGCAATGAGTGAATAAGCAATAAAATTCACCCTCAAGTCTGCAACGATCGACAAATCCACGAAATACGAGTGGCGGGCGAGGTTTCTTCGAGGAGCATTTGTCGTTGGTCTGGATCTTGGAAAAACTGTTGGCTGACAATATCGGCAAGAATCGCCGGATCGTCGGTTCGGTTAAGCATTTCCATGACTGCGGATTTTAGCTCATCGGGCAGTTCTTGGATGGCATCTTCCACAAATCCTCGTAGTGTGGCAGTAGCGCCTGCCGCTTGCTCGGGCGGGGAAAATATGGCCGGTATCGGTTCGATTTCCGCATACGGATAGGGTTTTTCATTAAGCCAATTGGTGAATCTTACGCGAATGATGCCATGGAGAAGAATATCGGATGTGCCATCGTCCTTGAGGTGCGAGGCGCGAATCATACCGATGGTGCCAATCGTGGCTGCACCGGGATTGTTTTTGGATGGTTTTTGTGCGCGAGCAATGGCAAAAAACGCATCGTTCGATATTGCATCGTGCAGCATTTGCCGATAGCGATCCTCAAAAATATGGAGCGGGAGTCCTCCGTGGGGGAATAGTGTGCAGTCGGGGAGTATCATGACTCCTATTTTTGAAGGCAGCGTGATGGCAGACATTGTGAAAGAGAAACAATACACCACATTCCGTTATCGCCAAATTGGAATATTCAAAAATTTTATCGATACTGCGCGATATAGTGGAAAATCATACGCACACGGAGAAAAAAACTCTGTTGTCGTGGAAAGAAAAAAACGAGGATGAGTCCTAGGGTTGCGGATAACCGCGACCCTAGGCTTTGTTGCACAATTCCTCTGGCGATAGAAGACCTGAATCGTTACGAGTAGGGACGCGCGAACTTGGTAGTTGCGTCGTCAGACCTAGATTTAGGCACACATAATCACGCTGGCGTGAAAAGATCCCCAGTCGTCGAGGTTATTGAGGTTGATGGCATCAAGGATTTTTCCTTCGTCGGGCATACCCACAGCAGCAAGAATCGCCGCGCGAGTTTCGTCCTTGTGGTTGTAGCCGATGATGGAAGCGTTTAATGCGGCGATGGAATCGGCATCGAGCTTGGTCGCGTTGGCACTAATCCACGTTTCTGTTTCTACATAGGTAGGCTTGGTGGCGATGAAGGCGAGGAAGGCATCGCGATCGATACCGATGCCGTCGAGAACCATTTGGTCGTAGCCTTGGCCGCAGCCAGGGTAGTCGGAATGGAGCAATCCGGCAGCATCAAGCGAGGCTTTTTGCCATAGGCGTGGGAGGTGGAGGACACCAAGGGGACCTTTGATGCCACTGCTAATGGTGGGAACGATGTTGTTTGTCATAGGATAGATGGGTGTGTTATGTTGTTATTCAGTTTGGCTAGGAAAGTGAGGAATTACAAGTGAATGCTCAACACGCGCAAAATACCGGGCGTGCTGCGGAGAGACTGCAATAGTTCAGCGTTTGGCTCGCTATCGACTTCTAAAACCGTGACGGCGCGGGTGCGGTCAGGGGTGCGGGAAAGTGACATGTTAGCGATGTTCACGGCGGCGGTGCCGAGTGCCATGCCCACGGTGCCGACCATGCCGGGGCGGTCGTCATTTTCTACAAAGAGGAATCGACCCGCAACATTGGTTTCGACATTGTGTCCGGCGATGTGGACGATGCGTGGCTGGGTGCCGAAGAAGGTGGCAGCGACGGTGGTGACCTCGCCGCCTTTGAGGATATCGACTTCGAGCAATTCGTTGTATGCGGTCTCGATGGCGACGGAGGATTTCTGTACTTCTACGCCGAAGTTTTTCGCCACGGCGGGGGCATTGATGAGATTGACCTGGGCTTCATTGCAAGCGGAGCAGAGGTAACCTGTAAGAACGGCGCGGGTGATCAGGTCGGTGTCCATTTCGGCGACGGGGCCGGCGAAGCAGACGCGCACAGTATCGGCCTGGGCGGGGGCGATCTTGGCGGCGAGTTTACCAAGGGATGAGGCAAGATCCATGTATTTGCCAACTTCTTGAATCGTTTTTGCATCGAGATTCGGCATATTCACGGCATTGCGGATTTCGCCCGTGGCGAGGAAATCGCGGACTTGGTAAGCGACTTCAATGCCGACATTCTCTTGTGCTTCAGAAGTAGAGGCACCGAGATGCGGGGTGAAAACGGTGTTTTGATGAGCAAAAAGCGGAAAGTCAGCGGGCGGAGGCTCGACTTCATAGACATCGAGAGCGAGACCACCGAGGTGGCCGGAGTCCAGAGCGTTTTTGGCGGCGGCTTCATCGACGAGCCCTCCGCGAGCGCAGTTGATGACCATGGCACCACGGTTCAGCAGGGCGATACGGTTGGCATTAATGATGTGCTGCGATTCTTCGTTGAGTGGGATGTGGAGGGTGACAACATCGGCAGCAGTGAGCGCGGCATCTACGGTATCGGCAAGTTCCACTTTCAGGGCGGCGGCGCGGGCGGTAGTCAGGAAGGGATCGTAGGCGACGACGTTCATGCCGAAGGCGAGCGCGCGTTTCGCAAACTCAGTGCCGATGCGCCCCATGCCGATAATGGCGAGGCGTTTTCCTGCAATTTCCCGGCCTTCAAATTTTTTCCGATCCCAACGTCCCGCAATCATGGAGGCGTGGGCTTGAGGGATGCTGCGTGCAAGTGAGAGCATAAGGGTGAAGGCATGTTCCGCAGTGGAAATCGTATTGCCGCTGGGGGTGTTCATGACCACCACGCCGTGGTCGGTGGCCGCTTGGCGGTCGATATTATCAACACCAACGCCCGCGCGACCAACGGCTTTAAGGTTTTTTGCGGCGGCGAAGACTTCGGCTGTGACTTTGGTTTGGGAGCGAACGACGAGGCCATGATACTCGCCAATGATGGCCAGTAATTCATCGGGCTTGAGACCAGTTTTGACATCGACAAGGATGCCGGGAGCGGAAGCAAGAGCTTCTACGCCTTTTTCGGAAATAGGGTCGGAAACGAGAACTCGGTATTGTGTCATAGCGCGGAGGCAAGCTACGGGGCGATGTTGATCCTGTCCAGCAGGAATGACGACATACCAAAGGTTCGCGACATTCCCGAGGAAATGCATCATCTTTTTAAAATGCTTGATGGCTTACTCGCGCAAAATCATGGCATCCATGACGATGATCGCCGTTGGTGGAGTCGCCTTGATAAACGGGGAATCAGGGAGCGATGCTCGCAACGCTTGCGGGTTTGAGTGATTGACGGCGATGGTGCCAATGATTTTTTTCCCGCCTGCGGGGTCGATGCAAGTGACTTCGACAGATGAGTCATTTTCGTCGATGGCGGAGATGGCGATGAGGGAGAGAAAATGAGACTCTGCGGGTTTCGTGCCATGATAGCGGCGGATGCAGACGATGGGCGGGAAACCGTTGCGCAAAGACTGAGCGAGGGCATGATGGGCATTTTTGAGAAGTTGCGAGCCGCTACCTTTAGCGAGATAGAAAGAGAGCTGTGCCGTGGGGTGGATTTCTTCGGCTACGTCCCTGAGATCAACGGGATTGATACCGCGCTTTGACCAGCGAATGCGCGAGGGTAGATGGCGAGACTTTTTTGCTCCATGGTGTAGGATGAGGTGGCGAAGTTTTTGCGTATCCGATGCGCCCGGAATGGCGACGGCAGCTGATTGGCATGGAGCATCACCAGAACGCAAGGAATTGAGCAGCGCCGTGGGACCGCAGGCGTTGGTGGCAATCAGCCTTTGATCGACGAATCGCGCATGGAGATTTGGTGCTTGCGCGGGATTGTTCGTGGAGCAAGAACTGAGAGAAATCGATACAATCAAGGCAATGAAACCACAGAACTGCTTGGGTGGCAGAGTTCTCACGGGGGAAAATTACGATGATTTTCGTGGTGCGACTGAAATAACTGCGGTGCGGACTGGTTGGCCTGTTTGATCATGCACGGAGGCTGTGATGGTGACGGGGGATTTTTCCCAGTCGATCACGAAGGACCCGAAATTACTCGAGGTGAAGACTGCGCCTTGGCGATGGCGATTGATTTCCTTGGGATTGCCACCGCCTGAGCGATTGATGGCACTGGAAGTGATCTCGAATAAAGGGTAGCCGCTGGTGGTGGAGGGGAGTTGGGAAATTTCGGCAAGGTGACGGTCGCCGCTGCAAAGGACCACGGGCGGGCATTTGGGATTGGCGAGTAGCTTGAAGAGTCTTTCTCGCGAGGTGGGGAAATTGGCCCATTTTTCGAAGCGATGCTCTTCTGGAATGACTTGAATGCTGGAAACGATGATATTGACGGCGGCGGGACTGTCTAAGAGATTTTTTTCTAACCAGTTCCATTGATCTGCGCCAAGGATGTCGGCTTGCGGGCCGGGATCTTGGCGGAAGTAGCGGGTATCGAGTAGGAAAACTCGCACCGACTTTTTACCTGTTCCATAGTCTTTGTGAGTGTAAATGCCTTTCTGTGTACGGCGTGGGCTGTTGGCTGGTTCGTTAAAGAAGTCGAGATAGGCTTGTTGAGACTGTTCTTTGCTGGGGTACTTTTCGCCAACATCGTTGGCGCCGAAGTCATGATCATCCCAAGTGCCAATGATCGGGCATTTCGCCATCAGCGTTTGGTATTCGGGGCGATTTTTTTGGATGGCATATTTCTTACGCAATACATCCACATCGGGCGAATCTCCGTAAATATTGTCGCCCATCCAAACGAACAACTCGGGTTTAAAGTCGATGATGGTCTGAAAAATAGGTGCGGGTTTTGACTCGTGACAGCACGAGGCGAAGACGATACGTGATACGGACTCTTCTCCGGCGGTGAGGCTTGGGAGCGAGAGAATGAGAGTGGATAGGAGGAAGAAATTTTTCATCGTTTATGGGCAAAATTCAATTTTGTCTTCAGTTTCTTGCGGTGAGAAGAATCCCCCCACATCTTTGGTGGAAATATAGAAAAATGTACCCATCAGTAGCAGTGCGCACGCAGTTTGCACGTATTCTAAAACACGGGCACGAACGGGGCGGCGGGCTACGCTCTCCATGATGGCAAGGGTGATGTGTCCGCCGTCGAGAACGGGAAAGGGCAGCATGTTGAAGATTGCAAGATTGACATTGATCAACACTAGGAAAGCAAGAAGACGGCGTAGGCCGTTGTCGGTTTTGAGAATGTCAAACTTCGCCTTGGCAATGCTGACGGGGCCGCTGAGTTGATCGATGCCGACGCTGGATTTCGGCGAAAGCAGTGCTGTGAAAGTGGCGAGCATCATCTTTACACTGTTTGTGCATTGTTTCACTGGTGACGGATAAACAATGTGTTCATCGACGATTCCTTGATTATCCCATGCGACACCGAGCATGGCTTGATCTTTTTCCAGTGCCAACTTCTGCGGTTTGCATGGACGACGCGGGGTGATGGTAACATCTTGCGGTTTGTCATTTCTGAGAATACCGAGCTTCACTTCTTGATTTTCGCGCTTACTGACATACTCGGCGAGTTGATGATTGCTCCATACTTTGATTCCATCAACACTGATGATTTTATCTCCTTTTAGTAAGCTAGATTTGCTAGCAGGGCTATTCGGAACGAATTCATCAACAATTAATGGTGTGGCAAATGAGATCCCGATGGTACGTAAGGCTCGGCGCTCATACCATCGACTCGGTGCAATCTCGAAACTACATTGAAGTGTTAATGGACTTTTTTCACCTGGTCTCTCTACCGTCACAGCAATCTTCTCATTGGTGGAGAGCACGATGTTTTCTTTTACACCTTCTATGCCGCCAAGGTAATATCGAACAGGATTGCCATCGACAGCGATGATTTTATCACCTTCACGCAAACCAGCTTTCGCTGCGGGAGAGTCATTCTGGACATAACCGATAGTGGTTTCATGAATGATATCCTGAGGTTTACCGATGCCCCAAACGATCAGTCCCAGAGCCAGAGCAAAGCCTAAGGAAAATAAGGGACCAGCGACAGCGACGATGATTTTATCGATGGGCTTCACAGGAGGTAGCGGTTCTGCGTCTAAATTTGCACCTTCGATGGCCTCCATGGGTGCCATTTGCGGCAATGATACGAAGCCACCAGCGGGAATCGTGCCGAGGCCGTATTGCACACCATTGATGGTTTTTTGCCAAATCGGCTTTCCGAACCAAATTTGAAATTTTTCCACCTTCAAGCCACGCCAGCGAGCAGCAAGAAAGTGCCCTAGCTCGTGGATGAAAATCATCAGATTAAAGCTAAGAAGAACGAGAAAGATGAGTGCAATATTGGTAAGCAATTCCATGGGCAGTGCGGGGTGAATGTAACGATAAAGTATAGCGAAGCAAGCAAGATTCCGAAATGAATCACCATCCCCACGACTTTTCCTTTTTGGCATGAAATTTGATACGGGGAGATTGATTCGCTTTACATGACTGCGGGCGCATCGTTACAATTTTTTCATGACTACCATTGGCACGCCTTTTACCGACAACGCAACTCGTGTGATGATTTGCGGTTCCGGGGAACTTGGCAAGGAGGTCGTAATCGAATTACAGCGATTCGGTATCGAAGTAATTGCTGTGGATAGCTATGCAAATGCCCCCGCAATGCAAGTGGCGGATCGATGCCATGTACTATCAATGCTTGACGGAATAGCGTTGCGAGACGTTATTGAAAAGGAGCAACCGCATTTCATTGTGCCGGAAGTTGAGGCCATTGCGACTGATGTTCTAGCAGCGATTGAATCCGAAGGGCGTGCAATCGTAATCCCTACCGCACGCGCGACGCAACTCACGATGAATCGTGAAGGCATCCGCCGACTTGCCGCGGAAGATCTCGGACTAAAAACATCGCCCTACCGATTTGCCACGAACGAGGAAGAATTTCGTGCGGCGGTCGCTGAAATTGGCATTCCCTGTGTGGTCAAGCCGATTATGAGTTCATCGGGAAAAGGGCAAAGCACCATCAAAAAAGCCGATGATATCCAAGCTGCATGGGACTACGCACAAAAAGGCGGACGCGCCGGGAAAGGAAAAGTCATCGTCGAGGGTTTTGTGGATTTCGACTATGAAATCACCCAATTAACCATTCGGCACATCGGCGGAACATCGTTTTGTGAACCGATTGGGCATATTCAAATTGATGGCGACTACCGAGAAAGTTGGCAGCCTCAGCCCATGAGTGAAATCGCTCGGCAACGCGCCCAAGAATACGCCAAAATTATCACCGATCGCTTAGGCGGTCGCGGTATTTTTGGCGTGGAGCTATTTGTAAAAGGCGAGGAGGTTATTTTTTCCGAAGTATCGCCACGTCCACACGACACAGGCATGGTGACAATGATTTCACAGGATCTCTCTCAATTCGCCCTGCATGCCCGCGCCATTTTAGGATTACCCATTCCATCGATCCGCTTTGTTGGTCCTTCGGCATCTGCGGTTTTACTCGTCGATGGTGAATCGAACTCGATTCAATATGGCAATCTTGAAAATGCTCTATCCCTTCCCGATACCCAAATTCGCCTATTCGGAAAACCAAATGTTCACGGAAAACGCCGTATGGGAGTTGCTCTTGCGCGTGATGAAGATCTCGACCGTGCTCGCGAAAAAGCACGTAAGGTAAGCGATTCGATTCGTGTTACTCTCTAGAATTTTTCATCGCTTCTTTGCCACTCCTGTCGTGACTCCAGCGGCGATGATGATGCCAACTAAATAGGCAAATAAATCAGGCCAATGAAATACACTGCCGAGAATCAATCGACCAAGGAGAGTCGAGCGTAGGCTATCGATCCATGGCGCATGATAAATTTGGGAGAACTCGACAAACCATGAGAAACACAAAGCCTGCAACGCCAAGCTACTCACGGATCGCTTGGGCATGAGAAATCCGATCCCGAAAAAAACCATCATTGCCCAAATCGCATCTCCACCGTATTTAGAATGCCATTTCGGTAGGAGTATCCAGCCAGATCGCCACAGCAAGCCGAGAAGCATCGAGAAAATCACTGCCATCACATAGAACCAGCGGCTATTTTTCCTAGTTTTAACAAATCCCATCTTTCGTGGCATCGATACTAACGATCCGTAATCCGCAATCAAAGAAATTCACAATAATCATTTCAGAAATTAACAAACTCTCCTACAGGAAAAATCTTTTCCCTAATGGAAAAAAGTGCATCATTTCGCTATGAAGCCACCGATTGTTGCCGCACAAAAAATCGCTATTGCGCATGGAATTCAACCGGATCGATGCGAGATCTTACAGGATGGGCATACAATCGTAGTTCGTCTAACAGATTCCTTGGTGGCGCGCATCGTCACGGAACCAAATGGCCCGCGCCAAGGCACTTCATGGTTTACCCGCGAGACTTCCATCGCTGCCCATCTGAGCAAATATCAAGCACCGGTGATTCCGCTTTTTGATGACATTCCACCTGTGGCGCACACGGAGGATGGATATACGATGAATTTTTGGCAATACGTTTCCGTTGTCGAAGCTCCAGCCTCTCCAAGCGAAATGGCAATCACACTTCATCGCTGCCATGAAATCCTAAAAACTTTTCCTGAACATTTGCCGTCACTCGCAATTTTGCATGAAAGTAGCGCCATTCTTGAAGAAAATGCCGTTCAGTTGGCATTTGATCCTTCCTGCATACGTTTGCTGCGAGATAAGTTAGAAAAATCGATCGACCAACTTGCACGCATGCCTCACCAAGCATTGCATGGTGATGCACACACAGGCAATCTTCTTACTACCTCGCAAGGAGTGCTGTGGACAGACTGGGAAGATGCCTTTTCAGGTCCAATCGAGTGGGACATTGCTTCCTTAATTTGGAATGCGAAATTGTTCGATGGCGATACTTTTTCCGTTGATCAAATCTTGTCGGCCTATCAATCGGGTGGAAGCGCGATTGATCAAGATGCACTCGACCAATGCCTCATCGCCCGAGCCGCTGTGATGAGCGCGTGGTATCCGATTCTTTATCCGAATCCATCGCCAGAACGCATACGCAAACTCCAACACCGCATGGACTGGCTGCGAAGCTGCGGATGATTGAGGGAGAACGTCGGAGAGGCTTACTCTTTACTCCGTTGATAAGAATCGCTTTACTTCATCCATTCATTCCCATTCCTGCTGTCATGTCATTTCAAAAAATTATCTTTCGCACAATCATCGCAGGCGTTTTTTCTTCCTCTGCCATTTCCTTCCCAGAGACTCCCGACAAACGCCCCATCGCTCATTCTGACTTCGACGCATGGCGCACCGTTTCCTCACCTACTGTAGCTCGTGACGGTTCATGGTTGGCCTATGCCTACATGCCGCAAGAAGGTGATGGCGATCTCATGCTGTGCCAACTCGCGACCGATCAGCGACTTCGCGTCCCCATCGGTGCCCTACCACCTGCGCCGACCGAAGGTTCCGAGGAAAACCCTGAAAAACCAGCACCACGACGCCAGCCAACGATCGTTTTCACCAAGGATGCACGTTTCGTTGTAGCAACGCTTTTCCCGAACCTGAGCGATACCATTGCTGCCAAAAGAGCGAAGAAAAAACGTGCCGATCTTCCTCAAGAAGGAATTGTCATCACCAAACTCGCCACAGTAGATACGACGCGTATTCTCGGTGTAAAAAATTTCCAAATCCCATCGAAAGGCGGGAATCTGCTCGCCTATCTAAAAACTCGCGTTGACGAACAAAAACCAGGAAAAAAATATGGCAGCGAACTCATTCTTCGCGATCTATCGGCAGGAGGTGAGAAGTCATTTCCGAATGTTCTCGAATACTCTTTGACTCGCGACGGAGCTGTGTTGGTATTCACCGTTGCCTCAAAAACTGAATCCGAAAACGGCGTCTTCGTCGCAAAGACAGACACCGATGCCGCGCCGATTCCTCTGATTTCTGGTCCAGGGCAATATAAGAACCTCAAATGGGATCGCATGCAGACTCGACTCGCTTTCCTTACCGATCGTGCGGAAGTGGATGCCCCGCAACCACGCTTTGCCGCGTGTCTCTGGTCGCGCACTACGGAAGGACTTGCGTCTTCCTCACCAGCGATCGAAATCGTTTCAGCCACTACCGATGGCGTCCCCTCAGGCTCCAGTCCCACAGAGGATTCCATGTTGGACTTCACCTTCGACGGCAAAAAAATACTGGTTTCCACGGCACCCACACCACCTCCGCCTGATCAACGCCTCGCGACTCTCATCGATGAAGAAAAAATCTCCGCTGATCTCTGGCACTGGAAAGACGATTACCTACCTTCCGTACAAAAAGTCCGTGCAGCCCAAGAAAAAAAGCGCACCTTCCTAGGTGTCTTTGATCTCACATCGCGGCGTTTTACTCAACTTGCGGATCCATCTTTAGCCAACGTCATTCTTTGCGACAATGGCTCTCGTGGCGTAGGTTTTGATAATCGCTCTTACCGCAAACAACTCGACTATGAAGGAGCCTTCGATGACGCATACCTTGTTGATTCTGCCTCTGGAATTCGTCAACTCGTAGCCACAAAAATCGGTGAAATCGCGAGCCCGCGTTGGTCGCCAAATAACCGATACATTTGCTATTTCCAAAACAAACATTGGTATGTCATCGATGCCAACAACGCCAAGACCGTATCGCTCACCGAAGGTCTGAACATCGCCTTTCATAACGAAGACTTTGATCGACCTCAAGAAGCCCCAGCCTACGGATCCGCAGGTTGGACAAGTGATGGGGAATCATTCATCGCCTATGATCGCTACGATGTCTGGCAATTTTTTCCCGACGGACGCCCTGCCAGAAATCTAACAGCTTCTCACGGACGTGCAGAGAAAATCTATTTTCGCGTCGAAGCGACTATGCCCCGAGAACCGGAAGATGATACCCGCGGGATCGATAGCAATCAGCCATTGATTCTTCGCGGCGAAAGTGAGCAAACCCGCGCAACAGGATTTTTTCGTACGAATTTCCAAGCAGTGTCTGTCCCTAATCGTTTGTTATGGGCAGATAAAAATTTCAGCTACGCCACTCGTGCGAAAGAAGCTGATACCGTCGTGCTGGTCGCATCGCGATTTGATGAATATCCCGATCTACACACAACAAATGCCGACTTTGCCACTCCCAAGAAACGATCCGATGGCGGTAGCCAGATGAAGCCCTTCCAGTGGGGAAGTTCGGAAATGATGTCGTTTCGCAGCGCCGATGGTGTGCCTCTGAATGCCGCGCTGTTCAAACCAGCGAATTTTGATCCGAACAAAAAATACCCCGTGATTGTTTACCTCTATGAACGACTTTCACAAACGTTACATTTTTTCTCCCATCCCGCGCCATCGAATGTGATCAATCCTGCCTACTATACAAGTAACGGTTACTGCGTGCTGATGCCCGACGTCGTTTACCAAACGGGTTATCCTGGCAAGAGCGCGCTCAACTGCATCCTGCCTGCCGTTGATGCTTTAGTGGCTCGCGGCTTCATTGATGAAAAGGCAATCGGCATTCAGGGTCATTCCTGGGGCGGATATCAAATTGCCTACATGGTGACACAGACCAATCGATTCCGCGCTGCCGCACCCGGTGCCATCGTTTGTAACATGACCAGCGCCTACTCTGGCATCCGTTGGGGATCGGGGCGCACTCGCCAACTTCAATACGAAAAATCACAGAGTCGCCTCGGTCAACCCTTACACGTTGCGCCCGATCTTTATTGGGAAAATTCGCCTCTTTTCGCTGTCGATAAAGTCACAACGCCACTTTTACTCTTGCATAATGATCGTGATGATGCTGTGCCATGGGAGCAAGGCATCGAGTTTTTCCTTGCGCTGCGGCGTCTTGAAAAAGAGGCCTACCTTTTCAACTACAACGGCGCTCTCCACGGACTTCGCCGCCGTGTCGAACTCGAAGACTACGCGAAAAGGATGCAACAATTCTTCGACCATCATCTCAAAGGAGCACCGGCTCCTGAGTGGATGAAAAAAGGGATTCGTTACCTTGATCGCGATGAAGAAAAGCTGCGTCTGCGTGATCAAAAATAATCTCGATCCGATTAAAACGAGCCACCGAGAGCAAGATGAAGATCGATGCGTGCTTGAAACCTTTGATTGCGGAGTCGAATCAAGCTTGATCTCGCATTATTGGCGCGCCGCTGAGATTCCAAAACACTGAGAATTTCCGCGCCTTCAAGGCCCTCCGAGTAATCGCGTTCCGATTGCTTTTCCGCCAATGCAGCTTGCTCGACCTCTTTGCGCAGGAAGGTTTCTTGCTCCGCGAGAGAGTGTTCCGTAGCTAGAGTCGTTTCGATTTCACGAAATGCTTCGAGACAGAGTTGGGCGTAATCGTGGATCGCAGCGCGATTTCGCTCCAATGCCGCACGAGCCTCGGCTGGATTCTCCCCGCCAGTGAACAGGTTTTGTGTTAGGTTTGCCCCGAGTTGGGAAACGAGAGAATCAAGTTCGAGGAGTTTGGTGAAATTGTTTGTTGTTTCGCCGGTTGACCCTGTAAGCGAAAGAGAGGGCAAGAGGTTTTTGCGAGCAGCGTCGGCGCGACGAGCGGAAGCATACAAACGCGCACGGGCCGCAACCAGATCGGGACGTCGCTCAATAATGTTGGCGGGAATACCTACGGCAACACGTTGGCTGATTTTTGGCAAATCGTCTTTCTGGGCGATGGATGCTGAAGGATAGCGTCCTAATAATATTTCGAGACTCCGCGCGGCATTATCCCGTTCAAGTTGGCGATCGCGCGAAACACGTTGCGCCGCTGAAACGTTAGAGCGTCCGAGTTGAACATCTAACGCACGAACATTAGGAACGCCCGCTTTGTAATTTCGCTCGATAATTCGTAAGTTTTTTTCAAAGGAGGTCTGCGTTTCCTCGGCGAGGCGTAGCTGTTGTGAGGCGCTGATGAAATTTGCATAACTTTTCGTCGTGAGGGCAGCGAGAGAAAGGCGTGCGCCTCGAAATTGTGCAACTGCGGCATCGAAGTCCGCAACGGTGGCATTTTGAAGATCGCGCAACCGCCCCCAAAGATCGATTTCCCATGAAGCGCTTAGATTCAGCCCGTAGCGATCATCATCACCATCGGAGCGAAAGGATTGAGATGCGGAATTGCTTGCATTTAGGCGAGGTAGAAGGTTGGCGCGAGCGATAATGGGTGATTGTTTTGCCGCGCGTAATCGTGCCGCCGTGGCTTGCAGGTCTTGATTGGCCTTCATCGCCTCGTTGACCAGCTTTGTTAGATCGGCATCTTGGCAGTCCTCTAACCAATGCGTAGCAATACGTTTTGACTCCATTGAGTTCGCCGCCTTCCATACATCCGGAGTGTGAATCTTCCATTGATCAGCCGGATGATTGACCGCGATCATTTCACAGGAAGCGATGATGAACAGCAGCCCAAGTGCGGCAGCTATTTTTTTGGGAATCATGGATACGGGAAAATGGAGCATTGTGGCCAATGGATACGATAGGTTGAAGGAAACGCGAGACTTTTTGTATACGTCGATCCATCAAACGTTTTTACGAGATCTGTTGGCAAACTCAAGTTTTCGAGGCAATCCACATGTTTCATCAAAGAATTTCGGATTTACGCATTTTCTCATGTAAGCAAATAAGGCGTTTCAAGTGGACTTCAGGCGTAACATCATCGCCGTGATTGGGCAGCACCCCCGTAAGGTCGAGTTCCAGTGCCCGAGTCACACTTTTCCGCATTTCGCGCTCATTCGTATTGAAAATTCTTGGCGGCAAATGCGAAAAATGTTCATAACTTGCAAAGAGATCAGCAGCGAAAAGGAGTTTCCTTGTTGAGCAATAGAATCCGCAATGCCCCGCTGTATGCCCAGGAAGATGAATCATCTTGAGGCCCTGCCATATTTCTAACATATCGCCATCATGCAATAGACGATCGGGAGAAAATGTTTTAAACCCCAGCAGCGGACGTCCAAGGGATTCGAGTAATCCAGTAAATTTCGCTACGCCATGGTAACAAGCTGATCCAGAATAATGTGCCCTATCAAGCTCTGGCGCAGCAACCCATGCTCCTGTGATTGACGCGAGTCGATGAATATTCAAAATATGATCAAGATGACCATGAGTAACGACAATCCCAACGATGCGCTCATTGGCCCATCCACGTTTGTCTAAGGCTTGCAGCAGTTGATTAGTCCCTCCGATGAACCCACCATCAATGAGATAGAGTCCCTGCGCATCCCGCAAAACATAGAAACTCACCCCAAAAGAGCGAACTTTTAGCGTGTCTTCGTCGATCAAATTTTTCTGGCGATTCACGTGATTCACTACGTCGAACTTTTATGCTGATTTCTCCTTGGTTGCAAATCATCTTCCGACGCGTAGGCAAAAATCCTGAATAACCGCGGTTTTTTCTTACGTATGGTAAGCACTGTTTATCGAAATCACTCCTATGCGCCATTTTTTACCTTTCTCTCTTTTGCCATTAACCATTTTACGTTCCGCCGCACTTCTCACCAGTTCCTTGGCATGCCTCTCCGCTCAAGAGATCAAAACACCTACGATCGAGCTTGGTGCACCGTTTTGCGACAATGCCATCCTCCAACGCGAAATGGATTTGCCCGTCTGGGGCTGGAGCAAGCCAGGAACGACGGTAACCGTTTCTTTTTCAGGACAAAAAGAATCTGCCAAAGTGGGCACTGACGGCAAGTGGCTCATCAAACTCAAACCCCTTAAAACCAATGCCCAACCCGCAGAAATGCTGGTGCAAGAGGCTGGCAATTCCATCACTGTCAAAAACATTCTCGTCGGCGAAGTATGGATGGCATCAGGCCAATCGAATATGCAATGGCTTGCCTCTAAATGCGATGCAAAGGAAATCGTTGCTGCCTTAATAACCAATAAGCAAGCTCCGCCGATCCGCGAATTTCAGGTCACATCAGCCTGCTCGGCTCTGCATCCGATTGAGCGAGCCACTGGGCAATGGAAAGTAGATGACTACGGAAACTACAGTGCCGTGGCATTTGCCTTCGCGCACAAGCTCCATAGCGAACTCAACGTGCCCATAGGCATACTCAATTGCTCATGGAGCGAAACCTCGATCGAAGCCTGGACACCACGCCAAGGATACGCTTTAGCACAAGATGATTATGGAAAATCCATTCATCAACAATGCCTGATCACCGATCCTCAAACACCTGAGCATAAGGAGGCGTGGAAGAATTTTCATCAAGCCATCGAGGATAAAATCACGGGAAATCAAGCAATGGTAAAAGTAGGTATCAAACCACCAGCGATCTCGATTGCTCTTCCAGGAAATATGAAAAGCAATCGTGATGCGAATTGGATGTTTAACGGACGCATGAACCCTGTGATTCCCTTCGCCATTCGTGGTGCCATTTGGAATCAAGGCTGGGCGAATCGACAAAGCGGACTTCTTTACTACAACTGCCTGCACAACATGATTCGCGGCTGGCGCACTGTCTGGAATCGCCCAGAATTACCTGTTTACTTTCATCAATTTTACTGCCCAGGCAACGAACACACGGGCAAGCCTAGCCTCGACAGCACCGCTGAAATGCGCCTCGGAACATGGCTGGCCCGCGACATCCCGCATACGGGCATGGCTTGCCAAATCGACATTCAAGGCGCCATTCATTATGGCAACAAAACGCTTCCCGCGAAACGCCTCGCCCTTCACGCTCTCAAAAACCAATACGGCAAAAACATCGTTGCCGATAGCCCTATGCTACAATCCTACGAGGTCAAAGGTGAAAAAGTCACCATCAATCTCGACTTTGCCGAAGGCGGATTGCTTGTCGGGCAAGCCATTGAGAAAGACCTCCTCGAATCTCCCAAGGTTCTTTCTAACAGCGAAGACAAAGTGAAGCTGTTCTACGTCGCTGGGGAAGACCGCGTGTGGCATCCTGCGAGCATGAAAATTATCGGCGAAAAAATCGAAATAAGCTCTCCCGCCGTTAAGTCTCCGCGCGGTGTCGCTTACGGATCTGAAGGCATCGGCACGCTGCCATGTATATATAACAAAGCTATGCTGCCACTCGTTCCCTTCATTTATTTCGACAATCAATTGGTCACCAGCAAAAACTGGCCCGGCGGAAAAATCGTGATTGCTGGAGAAGAGGTCGATACTTCAACGGAGGGAAAAGCGTATGAATATCGGAAAATGCCACTTCTGAGCCAGCAATTTGATGATAACGCCGTTCTACAAGCGGGCAAGCCCGTCACCATCTGGGGCTCGACTCGTAACTTCGGCGAGTGGCAAGCAGAGCCTGAAGTAGGAGATTGCAAAATCAATTTCTCTTTCGGTGCTATCAACAAAACCATTGATGTCACTCCCACGATGGCAGAATGGCAAGTCACTCTGCCGCCAATGGAGGCCGGACCAACCGCGTACACACTGAAAGTGAGCTTTTCCATCAACGGAGAAATTGTCCATCAACGCGAGGCAAAAAACATTGTCTTCGGCGACGTGTGGTATCTTGCCTTGCCAGCAGGCACATTCACCGCTCCCGAGCTGAAGCCCTCGGGTCAAATTGTGCGCATGATTCAAAACGAATCGAAGAGGGATACAGCAAAATTGCCCAGTCGCTTTACGATCGCAACATCACGAGGGATCCGTGCAGAAAACCGCTTCGCTTCTTACTGGCGCGATGCAGAGGGCCTAGCCGCCTATTTTGGCCATAACATTGCCACGCAAACCAAGAAGCCCGTAGGCATCATCTTCATGCAGGCGAAAAGCGATATGCCATTAAAAAGCTGGATCGGTGCCGATTTCCTCAACCGTGCACCTAGCCTGATGAACGATTACCAGACCATCGGCAGCCAGCATACGAACAACCCCTATTACATTCAAAACGTTCGCCGTTACGCCGCCGACTGGCGAAAATATTGGGCGGAATACATCCCGGCGATGATCCAGAACAAGGCCGCTCCAGACGGTGCTGTATGGGGACAATACCCAACTCTCACACCCGAAGTCGGCGATTCTACTGCCACGGGAACCTACAATATTTACGTCGATTGCTTCTCGCCTGCCCACGTAAACGGTATCGTTTTTGTCTGTGGAAATGCCATGATCGCTGACCAGCAAGGCATGAATTTTGGCTCAGAAATGAAGGCGTTAGCAGACTGTTTCAAAGCCAATTTCGGCGGCGATGATGTTCCGTTTTTCTACACCATACCTAGTTCAACACTCGCGCCAAAAATCACCAAGCCGATTTCTATAAAAGGTGCCAGCACGGCTTTAGAAATCGCCGAATGGACTGCGGCAAGCCCGACCAGTAAGAAAAATGATCAAGCTGAAATGACTCTTGCGTCCGATCGCATTAAGACTGTACTCGACCAAGTTTTACAAAAATCAGTGAAAAAATAACGATTGAAACCACGAGTCGAAATCGCGTAGTTCCATCTAACGCATAGCCCGTCATCACAAAACCCAAAAAACCGAACATGAAGTATCTGACATTCTTTTTCTATGCCGTCCTCGCGCTGTCTAAAACAGCCATTGGCGCACCGAATTTCATTTTTATACTATCCGATGACCTCGCCCAGGGGGATTGTGGATCTTACGGTCAAAAGCTGATCAAGACTCCAAATCTTGATCGCATGGCGCGTGAAGGCACTCGCTACGAGCAGGCTTATTCCGGCACCAGCGTTTGTGCCCCAAGCCGCACTTCACTGATGACGGGACTGCACATGGGGCATTCGCCGATACGCGGAAATCGGCAGGCGCAGCCAAATCAGGAGGGACAAAAACCTTTGCCCGATGGCACATTTACCGTCGCAAAACTTCTTAAAAGTGCAGGCTACTCGACCGCAGTGACAGGGAAATGGGGCATGGGAATGTTCGATACCTCTGGTAGTCCACTCAACGTCGGCTTCGACCGATTCTTTGGCTACAATTGCCAAGCCCACGCCCATAGTTATTTCCCCACTCACCTCTACGATGACGCAAAACGCATCGACCTCCCAGGGAATGACGGCAACAAATCGATCAATGGCAAGGGCGAAGTCTATGCACAAAATCTGATCGCGGATGAAACACTCAAATGGGTGCGCGAGCATAAGGAAAAGCCGTTCTTCCTGTTCTATGCGATCACATTACCCCATGACATTCATCAAATTGACAATCAGGGAATTTACAAAAATCAACCATGGACGGATCAACAGAAAAATTACGCTGCGATGGTCACACGGCTCGATAGCGATGTCGGGCGCTTGCTCGATTTGCTTGTGGAACTCGGGATCGACAAAAATACGCTCGTCATGTTTGCAGGGGATAATGGATCGTCCTTTTCTTCAGAATCACCAGTTGGTAAACTCTTTGATCAGACCATGGGCGGCAAACTGCGCGGCTTTAAACGATCGATGTACGAAGGTGCCCTACGCCAAGCCTCCTTCGCATGGTGGCCTGGTACGGTGCCCGCAGGTCGTGTGACCGATGAACCTTGGGCGTTCTGGGATTTTCTGCCTACAGTGGCGGAACTTAGCGGAGCAAAAATTCCCGCATCGGTGAAAAGCGATGGACTCACGCTGGCTTCATTTCTCAAAGGTGGCTCGGCACCGAAGCGCGATTATTTTTACTGGGAACTTCACGAAGGTACTCCGATTCAAGCCGCACGATGGGATGACTGGAAAGCTGTCCGCAACGGGATTTCAAAACCGATCGAGCTCTACAATTTGAAAACGGATCAAAGCGAAGCAAAAGACATCGCTAAAGAAAATCCCGAACTCGTCAGCAAAGCTGCCGCGATATTCAAATCTGCGCGAGTCGATGATCCCGCTTGGCCGCTTACCGAAAAGAATAGCAAAAAAGTCAAAAAGAAGTAACGCCTTTCACTCGCATATCAGGCTCTACCCACTTCCATGAAAGCCCTATTTTTTCTGCTGTTTTTTCATTCCTATCTGATCGCCGCCGTAGCAAAGCCGAACGTGGTTTTTTTACTCGTGGATGACCTCGGATGGGCCGACTTCGGTTGCTATGGTGCCAAGTTTTATGAAACGCCAAATATCGACAAGCTCGCCGCCCAAGGGATGCGTTTTACCCATGCCTATTCCGCCTGCACTGTTTGTTCGCCAAGTCGCGCGGCGATTTTGACTGGTTGCTATCCCGCGCGGATTCACCTTACCGACTGGATTGCTGGCCATAAAAAACCGCAGGCACGGCTCAAGATTCCAGACTGGAAAATGAAAATCGACCACGAACGAATCCTTCTTCCCGAGGCGCTCAAGGAAGGGGGATATGCAACGGGCTTTTTCGGCAAATGGCATCTCATGCCCGATGGCGCGGCTGATTTCAGCAAGCATTATCCCACCGATCACGGCTTCGACTGCAACATCGGTGGCAGAGAATGGGGACAACCCAAAGGACCCGGGAAATACTTTGCACCATTTGGTATGCCGAATCTAAATGGCAAACCAGGGGAGTTTTTGACCGATGCGCTTACCGATCAAGCATTGGCATTCATGGAGAAACATGCGCCCTCGACGCCGTTTTTCTTGTACCTTTCCTACTACACCCTGCACTCTCCACTCATGGCACCTGCTGACTTAGAAGCGAAATATCGCAAAAAAGCTCAAGGGTTCGATAATCGAAAAAAGGAACTTCTGAATCCTCAGCGAGCTGGAATGGTGGAATGTCTCGACCGCAGTGTAGGCCGGATTCGCGCCAAACTCGATGAATTGGGACTAACCGAAAATACCATCATCATTCTAACAGGCGACAACGGCGGTGACCATCAAGAAGTCACTGGCGGACTGAGCCAGTTCAAAGGCTTCTCCCATGAAGGTGGCGTACGCGTGCCGTTGATTGCCCAGTGGTCGGGAAAAATTCCTACTGCTACAATTTGCGAAAAGCCCGTTATCGGCACCGATTTCTATCCGACGATTTTAGATCTAACGGGTCTGCCAGCACGACCCGAACAACACGCCGATGGTCTCAGCATTTCTTCATTGCTCAGAAATCCATCGGCAAGTCTATCCCGAGAAGCAATCTACTGGCACTATCCCCATTACCACCGCACCAATCCCTACGGCGCGATCCGCAAGGGAGATTGGAAGTTGATCGAATTTTTCGAGGATGGCAGCACAGAACTTTATGACCTCAAAGCCGATCCTTTTGAAAAAAACAACCTCGCCAAGGCAGAGCCAGAACGTGCCGAGTCGATGCGATCCGATCTTGTCGCTTGGAGAAAATCCGTGGCAGCACAAATGCCGACACCGAATCCGAACTACCAGCCTGTTGACAAATCGGGAAACAAGAAAAAGAAGAAATCTCGTGAGTGAAGTTTCTTAGAGTCGAGCATGAAATCTAGCATTTATGAACCCCATGTTTCTATCGTGTGATGAAATTTTAAGCATCTAACAAAGTATTTTTCTATGATGACTCGTTATATCTCACACAAAATTCCAGCAACTTTCCTTTCTGCGGTATTTGCTCTATCGACAGCAAATCGATCTTACGCGAAAGAACAACACGAAGCGGACATCGTGGTTTATGGCGGCACATCGGGCGGGATCATTGCCGCGATCCAAGCCGCTAAATCGAATCGTTCTGTCGTTCTCGTGTCCCCAACGACCCACCTTGGCGGGCTGACCACCAGTGGACTTGGCTGGACGGATCTAGGCAGCGATGCGATTCTCGGCGGACTCAGTCGGGACTTTTATACACGATTATTTCACTACTATGAAAAGCCCGATTCATGGAAATGGGAAGATCGGAAAAAATTCGGCAATAGCGGACAAGGCGTGCCTGCGCTCAACGCCAAAACCCAACTTGCATCGGTATTTGAACCATCTGCGGCGAGCTTTCTCTTTGATCAAATGCTTAAAGAGCACTCCATCAAGGTCGTCACCGCGCGCTTAGATCTGAAAAGTGGCGTTGTAATGAACGGGAAAAAAATCCACATGATCCGCGCGGAAGACGGTAGCGAATTTGCGGGGAAAATGTTTATCGATGCGAGTTATGAAGGCGATTTACTTCCTGGTGCCGGCGTGAGTTTTACCGTTGGTCGTGAGTCAAATGCGACATTCGGCGAAAGTCTCAATGGCATTCAAGCGCGCCACGCCGTGAAGAATCAACTGCCAGATGGCATCGATCCCTACATCATACCAGGCAACCCTTCCAGCGGTCTCTTACCAGGTGTGAACCCAAGCTCTGGCGGCAATGACGGCGAGGCAGATCATCGATTACAAGCGTTTTGCTATCGAATGTGCCTGACGGATGTTGCAGAAAATCGCGTCTCCATTGCCAAACCAGAGGGTTACCAGGAAGCAGACTATGAATTACTCTTCCGCGCAATTGAAGCCGGACAGCAGAAACACTTTACTAAGTTTAGTCTCTTACAAAACCGCAAAACTGACTCAAATAACACCGGTGGAATTTCCAACGACATGATTGGGGCTAACTACGGCAAGGACTGGGATTGGACGACGCTCAACCACGATCAACGCAATGCTCTGGCAAAAAAGCACGAAGATTGGCAGCGTGGCCTAATGTGGACTTTGCAAAATCATCCAAGAGTTCCAGAAAAGATCCGCAAGGAATATGCCAAATGGGGCTTGCCGAAGGACGAATTCTTGAACAACCACCACTGGCCGCCACAACTTTACATTCGCGAAGGACGGCGGATGGTTTCTGATTTAGTCATGACGGAACACCATTGTCAGCGCAAGCAACCGGTAGCCGATTCTGTCGCGCTCGCCTCCTACACTATGGATTCACATCATGTTCAGCGATTTGTGAAAGCTGGCAAAATCAAGAATGAGGGCGACGTACAGGTACAAATTCCTGGCCCGTATCCGATCTCTTATCGAGCGATTATTCCGAAGAAGGGCGAATGCGAAAACCTCTTCGTTCCGTGGAGTCTTTCCGCCAGTCATATTGCCTTCGGCTCCATCCGCATGGAACCTGTATTTATGATCCTTGCTCAAAGTTCCGCCACGGCGGCGGACTTAGCGATTACTCACGGGATCTCTGTGCAGAATGTCTCCTACGAGGAACTCGCGAAACGACTCATCAAAGACGGACAACGTCTTGCGCTTTAGAAAAATTTCCCTTCAAGAATGGGCATACAGTCCGTAATTTGAGCAAATCATCGCTCTTTCCTAGTAGGCAGCAAGCTGTTCCCGAACTTGTCGTTGTTGCATGGCAAGAAAAGTGGTTGACGGATCATCGCCACGGTTTATCCATTGCCAATACCCATTATGGAATTCCAATGCCCACACTGCCAGCTTAGCATGACCTCTGAAGACGAACATGCTGGAAAAATCGTCTCATGCCCGGGATGCAATGGTAAATTTCAAATCCCACCTTTACCCGCTGCGCCGGTAAGCCAAATCAGCGGCAACAAGACCTCTTCATCTGCTGCTCCAGCACAACGCGGCGGCTGGCATGAGGAAGACCATGCCAATGTCGGCTTTTTTTCAAGCCTTTCCTTTGGTGTCGTCATTAGTGCCCTATTTTTTGTCTCCATGATTCCTGTGCTCTCACCAGATGAGAAAAAACCCATGCTTGGTGATATTTTCCTACGCCGCGGCTGGGTCAATTATGCCGAAGTCTTTCTCTTTATTTGGGGCATGGTCATCCTTGTGATGAAATGGAAAAAGACCACACGCCAGCGGCGAGCTATGCTTCTCGACATCGTTCCCGCTAAACTCGGAAGCGAAATCAACTCGGAAACCGTCGGCGGCTTTATCGAGCACATCTATAAACTCCCCAATCGACTGCGCGATAGCCTCATGGTGAACCGAATCCGCAAAGGCATGGAGCTTTTTGAAAAACGCAACAACAATGGCGAGGTAGGCACCTTTCTGAACTCGCAGTCGGACATTGATGCCAATCGCATCTCCGGTTCTTACACTCTCTTAAAAGTCTTCCTGTGGGCCATTCCAATCCTCGGATTCATCGGCACGGTGCAGGGTTTGTCGGTCGCGGTCAGTTCGCTGTCTGCTGGCTCCACCGATCCAGAGGCTCTTAAGTCATCGATCAATAACCTCACCGGCGGACTTGGTGTGGCATTCGATACGACTCTCCTCGGACTGATCCTTTCCATGATCATGTCATTCCCCATGGCCGTGATGCAAAAGGAAGAAGAAGAAATGCTCACTGAAATTGATGCCTTCTGCACGGAGAAGCTCTTGCCAAAACTAAACGACTCTCAAAACTCGACAAATGACTTACTACTATCGCAAGCGGAAAATATTCCAGCTTTTGCTGCATCTTTGTCACGTGCCCACGAGCAGTTTCTTGTAAAATTACAGGACGCATCGACTCTTTTACGCGACGCGGGAGAAACGTTGAAGACACGTCTCGACGCACATCAGACAAGAGTCGAAGGCACATTTCAGCATGCGATAGATAAACTCACTTCACAAACATGTGATTCCTTTCAAGAGTCAACCAAGCAACTCAATCAATATTTTGCTTCACTCAACAAAGGCGTTGAATCTCTTAACGAAACACTGAAACAACTGGGGGGAGAAACCATTACTATCAAGAAAAAAGGCCTATTCTCTCGATAGTCCACTTCTTCATCATTGTCCATGTCGCGTCGCAATTCCAGTGCAGCCGGAACCGGAGTATCGCTCTTCCCTTTCTTGAGCATCCTCGCATGCTTAATCGGCGTTCTCACGATGATGATTAAGATCATTACCGATGTAAAAGCACAGGAAACCCAAGGGCGCGATGAAGAAGAACTGGCACGCGCAAGGCAATTCCAACAAATCCAAGGGGAAATCAAAAGCCAACAAAAGGAATTGGAAAAAATCAATGCCGTCCTCAAAGAACGCAACGCTGCACTCGTGGATCTGAGCGAACTGGAAAACAAACGGATCATCCTACGTAAAAAACTCGACGATACCAAATCCAAACCTCAACAATCCGATGAAGCATTGCAGAAGTTGCTGGAGCAGATGATCGATCAAATTGCCGCGTTAAAAAGCGAACGACCGACCCTCGAAAAAGAACTCGCTGCGCTCAAGGAAGAGTTAGCTCGGCGTAAAATCAAGCCCGATAGCAAACCTCAACCCGTGCGTATCAACCCCACTGGTTCAGGAATCTATAGCAACACGGATGTTCTCTTTGTCGATTGCAATGCGAATGGCGTGGTCATCCTTGGCAAAAATGGAGTGAAGACAACCGTTTCCGCCGCTACGATCGATACCGATGGCAGTCTCGCTGCGGCATTTAACAAAACAAAATCATCTCGCGAACACCTCGTGCTATTTTTTATCCGCAATGATGGCAATAGCAGCTATTATAAGGCCGCTGTAGTCGCGGAAACCAAATACCAACTGCGCACAGGAAAATTACCCATCCCCACCCAGGGAGAGATCGATCTCTCACTATTCCTCAAACGTTGATCAATCATGGCTCGCAGAAAAAACAACAACGAACAAGGTGTGAGCATGGACTCACTCATGGACGCGCTGACTAACGTCGTCGCGGTGCTGATCGTGATTCTCATTCTCCTGCAATGCGATGTCCAAAACCAGGTGGAGAAACTTCTCAATGACCTAAAACCTGCATCCACAGAAGAAATCGCCGCGGCGCAAATGCAGAAACAAAACCTCATTACTCAGATCAAAAGTAAAACCGACTTGTTAGGTGCGCCCGAACCCACACCCGAACAATTTGGCAAAATCGAAGCGGATCTGATGCTTTTGGAAAAATCGCTCAAAAAACATGATACTAGCCTCATGGAGTTGGCGAACTTACGCAAAAAAGTCGAAGAACAAAAAAGCCTCGTCGGAGTCGAACAGAAAAAGACCGACGCCATTCTTGTAGAAATCGCGCGCATCAAAGCCCTGCTTGATCAAACCCCGATCCCCAAAGCTCCTTCGCCCACTGTCGTGCGAATTCCCAATAGTCGCCCGATCCCAGAATCGGCAGAACTTTTCTATTGTTTCATCATCAACGACCAAGCTCATTTAGTCGATGCACCAGCGGCAAAAAAAATGATCATGAAGGAAATGAAAGACCATGAACGAGACTTACTGCGCTCCATCAATAAAGTCCCCAAAAAGCCCGACGTGAAGATATTCGACCAAGAAAAAACTGTTACCCACTTCGCCCAAAGCAATCTCAAAATTCGTAATTACAACATAACCGTGCCCTACAACAAGCCATGGCCTGTGCTATACATGCGAATTACTTTCGACCCAAAAAAAGGCGATGCCAGTCTCGCTGATATGGAGCAACCTAAAGGTCGATTTCACAACGTGTGCAATTATGTTCGTTCCGTGCCACGCAGCGTGATCATTTTTAAAGTCCACACCAATGGATTCGCCACCTATCTCAAAGCGCGTGAAATTGCCGACTCCCTGAATATTCCCTGCGGATGGGAAGTTGACAACAATCCCTATTATCAAGAAAGGCTGGATTTTAAAGTCAATAACCTAGAACAACCCCCAAAACCAACCGGCCCGAGCAAACCTGGACTGACGCGTAAGCTCGATTGATCATTCATCCTTGTAGGAAAAAAGGGGGATTATTACGAATATTTCAAATCCAGCGAAGGATCTAACTCGAAGCGTTGCGGAAAGGAAACCGACGTGTGATTTTTGATCACAGATTCGAGGAATTTGAGATAGATGGGGTCTTCCAGCACAATGTGTAATTTTTTAAGAGAATCCACTTCGATGGAGACGAAAAAACTCCACTGAGAAGCTGAATCAAGGCTTCTTCCCGACTTTACAGAGAAAATTTCAGGGATTTTCAGTAACAAACTTCGCGCCGTGCGAGCCATTTCTTGGCGCTTTGGGTCATCTACATGGGGCTGCGTCTCGTAAAAAACGACGTAGTGAATCATATTATCATTTCCAATTCAATGCCCCTTTTTTCAGAGCATAGACATAAGCGAGTGCAAGGATGCCTGCGAAGCCCGCAATGCTGAGCAATGGCGTAACCGAAACCTGCGCCATATCACGGAATTGCACGGCCCACGGATACATGAAAACGACTTCGATGTCAAAAATGACAAACAACATAGCGATCAAGTAAAACTTGACGGAAAATCGAGGTGCACCATCGCCAATCGGCAGCATACCACACTCATAAGCGCTATCTTTAGTCGCGTTTGTGCGACCCGACTTCCCCAGTAAAACGCTTAAACTCAAGACGACAACCGCAAATCCGAGCGCAATGATCATTTGAAGTAATACGGGAAGATAATCTGAAAGCATGGCGAAGAAATCTGTTCTATGAGTCAATCCCTGTCAAGCGACGATTTTTTCCTATTACGTTACTTCGTTAAACGCACAGACGATCAATTTGATGTCGCTTTTTGTTTTCATGTTCTCTTCTTATATTCCGAACATTTTTCTGAGGCATTTCATGTCAAATCTGTGCTTGAGATGTGTCGAATCGCCCACGATATACGGATCTTTCCTATTCTTGAGTTAGATCAGTCGAGCTAACGACACCTGAATACCGTCTGCAACGCGGTTCGGGAAGTAGGATACCATCCTGAAATAATTCCTGTGGACTACGAACTGCAAAAGGGTAGCAATACGATGTTGAGAATAACAAATTGCGAACAGACCCATCCACCTAACTCCCATGCCTTCGGCACTTCTGCCACGGCAAAAAAAACGGCGCAACGAGACGCTGCGCCGTGAGAGGATCAGGAACCAGGCCGATTACTCCGCAGCAGGAGTCACAGCAGGTTCTTTTTCGCCAGACTGACCGGCAGGGTAAAGGCGCGATTGATCAAATAAAATCGGCCCCATCCGCGTATCACCCGTAAAC
>CAMAYN010000008.1 GCA_945862285.1 Akkermansia muciniphila
AAGACCTTGCTCAGAAAGATGTGGCTAACTTTTTATTGGCGACTGGCATGCATTACAAATTAATCTCCTGCTACCCTCCCACATCTGCGACTTTGAAATTGGAAGGGATGGCACCTTTACTGATCGAGGCCTGTGTAAAAGAAAAAGAATGGGCGAAGGCGATGGAATACTTGCAGGCAAGCAACGACCAATTTGACGTGATTACATCGCTAGCTTGGAAATCAGCTTTGTTTGAAAAAATGGAGGCGAAAAATGACCTCGATAAAGTCAATATTGAGATTACAAAAGAAATTTCCTCTAAGCCTGATGCAAAGATTTATCTGACCTTATCAGAAATCATGAAAATTGTTGGTATCAAAAAGAGAGAACTCCAATACCTGCTCGATGCGATTCGCTTACGCAATGCCCCGCTGCCTTTGTTTTCTGATATCTCCCCATTGTTAGATGACCTTTATGAGCAAGGCTCCGAAGCTTCGATTGCGGAAGTAATTGTGTGCTATATCAATTTTGAGCCATCGAACCCTCTTCTGGTGGCATTATTTACTTATCATTCTTGTATCGCAAGAAACTGTGATCCGTCGATATTGAATGATACCATTCAAAAATTAATTGAAACGTTTGATAAAAGCCCGCATCTGCGCGCAGTGTCGATCGCGATTGAGTTATCGCGAGGCGAATTCGAAAATGCGAAAAAAATCGCAGATGCTATTACAATCGATCCTGCACAATTACCCCCAGGCTATGAAGCTGCTATCGTCATTGGTCGTAACAAAATGGGGCAAGTCACAATGGATAACCCGCAGATCTCTAAGCTCCGTTGGGATAAAATGCTACCTATCGAAAGAGAGTTTTATAGGAGTTTTATAGATCGGGAATCTTCTGATAAAAACGAGCCAAGAGAAAAAACGTCGATATTAGAAACGCCCTAAGATCCGATTTGTGGTAGCTTCATCCAGTGGTTGGCAAAGACGAAATCCCTCGCCTTGTTTCGGCATATTTTTTGTCCAAGATTCGAGCTCTTGTGGTGACGGAAAATCGAGGCCGATCATCGCACGCCCGATCCGCTCACCAGTTTGCTGGTAATTGAAGTAGCAAATGCTGGCCTTGCCGCGAATTCGCTGGTCAAGGAATGTGTGCAAAGCTCCCGCGCGCTCGTAAAAATCGAGTCGGAGAAACAGCGGGTTCGAGAGTAGCTCTGCCTTTAACGGAATGGCCCGATAATTGATATCGACTGCTTCAGAAAGCTCATTCCAGCGGTAGTCAGAAGCGAGGAGTCTGTCCGTAACGGCTTCGAGACTTTGCAAGGTAGCTGCACTGATTCGAAAAACCGGCCATGCTTGGGTTTCGGAACATTTGCCATATTGAAAATCCTCAATGTTCAATCCGGCAAAACAGCGATCCAGTAAGGAGAGCATAGCACCCGGGCGCTCAGGAATATTGATTTGCAGTGTTTTTGTGGCGAGATTCAGACCGCCTAGGGACTGTGCGACGTGACCAAGTTGTAAAAAATCGATATTTGCACCGCAAAGTACGACGAGGATTTTTTTCCCGACCCATTCTTCGCGTTCTTGTAATGCCGCCGCGAGACCCATGGCACCGGAAGGCTCAGCGATGCATCGCAATCCTTCCCAAAGAATTCGAATCGCTTGGCTCACCTCGTGATTGGATACTGTAACGATGCGACTCAGGTTTGTTTGACAAATGGCAAAGGGCAAATCGCCAGGTTTTTTGACCGCAGTGCCATCACAGAATAAATCGACTTGCTCGAGTTCTAGGATTTTCCCCGCATCCAACGAGGCTTTCATCGAGGCTTGGTGCACTCCTTCTACACCAATGATTTCCATATTTGGCCAATATTTTTTGAGCCATGTGGAAACACCTGCCGCCATTCCGCCACCGCCAATTTGGAGAAATGCCGCATCGAAAGGACCTTGCCCCGAGAGGATGATTTCATCCGCCAAAGTGCCTTGACCTGCCATGACTTGGAGATCGTCGTAGGCGTGAATGTATGTTGCCCCAGAGCTTACCGACTCGGATTTTGCCGCTTTCACAGCATCGTCATAACTATCGCCCACTAGCTGAATCGTCACAAATGCCCCACCGTGATGTCGCACCGCATCTTGTTTAACCCTTGGAGTTGTGCGCGGCATAAAAATCGTAGCATGAATGCCACGTTTTGCCGCGGCTAGTGCTACTCCTTGCGCATGATTGCCTGCTGATGCTGTAACAATACCGATTTGTGCTTCTGCTGTTGTGAGATTGGCAACGCGATTACAGGCTCCCCGCCATTTGTATGATTTTATTGCAGAAAGATCTTCGCGCTTCACCCAAATTTCGGGGGCGATGCCGGGTATGATCAGTCTTTCTAACGGCGTTGAATGATCGAAGCGATACACCTGCTCACGAGCAAAAAGGATTTCTTCTCGTAAGCGCTCTTGAAGAGAGGGATCACTATCGGGCATGCCGCTGATGCTGCCATCAGAAATCAGCGATGCAAGAGTGAAAGCGAGAACAGCGAAAAAGTGAACCGTGTGTGTTACGGCAGTATTTGCTAAAACGAAGAGTGCTCAGTGAAGTAGCAACCTTGTCGAGATGATCCGCACGCGGAACCTTGTTCATTTTTTCTTGAACAAACGGCAGTAGTGTATCAGTTTCTGCGCGCACACTGCATTTCATATTCGGTTCTTGCTTACATCATTAAGGATAAGAATAAGGTTTCTGCTAAAAATAGCGGATTTGACCAATGGCGGTAGCTTGCAAAAAATTCTTTCACGTTTCCTCGGAATTCACCCTACAGCTCAGCAGCGTATTTTTTTGTGAAGTGGGATTTCTTGATTGTGGGTGCTGGTTTTTCTGGCTTGGTAGCGGGTGAGCAATTGTCCAAAAGTGGGTTTCGTTGTAAAATCATCGATAAGCGCGATCATATCGGCGGTAATGCATATGATAAATTCGATGAGGCGGGCGTCTTAATTCATCCTTATGGCCCCCATTATTTTCGGACAAACTCGCAGCGAATCATCGAATATCTTTCTCAATTTACGGAATGGAGCGAAGTCGCCTATGAAATCCGTAGCTTCACAAAAAATCAATATTGGCATTTTCCTATTAATCTCAACACTTTTGAGCAATGGCTTGGGCGTGAAAGCACGGAAGAAGAGTGGAGTCAGTGGTTAGACGAACACAAAGTCCCCATGACTTCTCCTGCAAATTCGGAAGAAGTCATCCTGAGTCAAGTAGGGTGGGATCTCTATAAAGCATTTTTTGAGCAGTACACGCTAAAACAATGGAAGAAGCATCCAAAAGAGTTAGCTGCTTCAGTTTGCGGACGCATTCCCATCCGCACCAATCGCGATAACCGCTATTTAACGGAAGAATTTCAAGCCTTGCCCTTGGATGGCTATACAAAAATGATGGAGCGCATCATTGATTCGTCACAGGGATTAGAGGTAGAGTTAGGCGTGGATTATTTGGCAGATCGGAATCGCTGGGATTCCAAACATATCATTTACACTGGCCCGATCGATGCATTTTATGACTATTCTTTTGGACCACTTCCGTACCGCTCATTGAGGTTCGATTACGAATCCTACAATCAAGAACAGTTACAGACCCGTGAGGCGGAGTCTGGCAAACCAGGGCACTGGCAGCCTGTGCTTCAGGTAAATTATCCTGATTTAGATGTTCCCTACACGCGCACGGTAGAGATCAAACACGCGACAAAACAAGACATTCCCGCTTCCACCGTTGTGCGCGAGTACCCCGAAGAATGGACTCCCGAAAAAGAACCATTTTACCCAGTGCCAACTCAAGAAAGCGCCGAACTTTATCAAAAATATAAAGAATTAGCTGATCGAGATGAACATGTCAGTTTCATCGGTAGATTAGGCTGCTATCGCTACTACAACATGGATCAAGTTGTTGGCATGGCACTTACAGAATCACAAAAACTAATAAAAAAATACACCCGAATATGAAAACAGCAGTCGTTACAGGCGGAGCGGGATTTGTGCCATCCCATTTGGTGGATCGCCTCTTAAGCGAAGGATTACGGGTGATCGCGTTCGATAACTTTGTCACGGGAAATCGACAAAACATCGCTCATCTTGTGGATGAACCACGATTTTTGTTTTTCGAGCAGGATGTTTCTGAGCCATTCGATGTAGAAGGTGAAGTGGACTACGTTTTCCACATGGCTTCGCCCGCAAGCCCCATCGATTATGTGCAAATTCCCATCGAAACCCTAAAAGCGGGATCTTATGCGACGCACAACAGCCTAGACCTTGCACTTCGTAAGAAGGCAAGATTTCTTTTGGCTTCTACTTCGGAAGTTTATGGCGACCCAGAGGTTCATCCACAACAAGAGGAATACTGGGGCAACGTGAATTCCGTAGGGGTTCGGTCATGCTATGACGAGGCGAAGCGCTACGCAGAAGCGGCTACCATGGCGTATCATCGACACCATGGCCTCGATACAAAAATTGTCAGAATATTCAATACGTACGGTCCGCGGATGCGACTTGACGATGGACGTGTCGTGCCGGCATTTATTGGCCATGCCATGCGCGGCGAACCGATGTCGATTTTCGGCGATGGCTCACAAACACGATCTTTTTGCTATGTGAGTGACTTAGTCGATGGCATTTGGAGACTCATGCAAAGTTCTTACAACATGCCAGTCAATTGTGGAAACCCACATGAGATGTCAATTCGGTCTTTTGCCGAAGCCGTTGCGCAGTATTTTGGGATAGAGTGCCGTTTTGACCCCAAGCCATTGCCGCCCGACGACCCCAAATTACGTAAGCCAGATATTTCAAAAGCCAAAGAATTGCTTGGATGGGAGCCGGTAATAGCATTTGACTCAGGGATTGCCGATACGATACGCTTTTTCCGAAATCAATAGAACCCAGCTAAGTCTTAAAAATCGTATCATTACCAATGACATCAGTGACAGTACCTTTACTCGACGTTAACGCCCAAAACCACCCATTGCGAGTGGAGCTGGAACAGGCATTTGCGCGGGTGTTGACAACGGGGCGATTTATTTTTGGTGATGAAATGGAGGCTTTGGAGCGCGAATGCGCGGAAATGATTGGTGTGAAGCATGCACTTGCCGTTTCTTCTGGGACGGATGCATTAATTTTAGCATTAATGGCACTGAACGTGCTTCCCGGAGATGAAGTGCTCTGTCCATCGTTTACTTTTTTCGCTACTGCTGGCGCGATTCATCGTCTTGGTGCCGTCCCAGTATTTTGCGACGTAAAAAATGATGACTTTGGCATCTGCCTCAAAAGTGCCGCGGCAAAAATCACTTCTAAAACGCGCTGTATCATACCCGTTCATTTATTCGGTCAATGTGTGGACATGCATAGCGTTACTCATTTCGCCCGCGAGAATAACCTCACCGTTTTGGAAGATTGCGCCCAAGCGATTGGCTCGGCCTACTGCGGAAAACAAGCGGGAACCATCGGGCATATTGGTGCCTTTAGTTTCTTTCCTTCAAAAAACTTAGGCGGATTTGGCGATGGTGGCATGGTGACTACCAATGATGATGAACTTGCGGAACGAATGGTTCGCTTGCGAAATCATGGCATGCACCCACGCTACTACCACAGCGAAGTGGGGGGGAATTTTCGACTTGATGCGTTGCAGTGTGCACTGCTTCGGGTCAAAGTGCCAAAGTATAAGAATTATCTCCGCCATCGCCGACAAAATGCGGCTTTTTATCACCAACAATTAAGCGAAAAACTGGGTTTTATCTTGCCAAAAGAAATGCCGCGGTCACTTCATACTTGGAATCAATTTACGATTCGCATCGAGAATGGTGCGCGTGATCACTTCAAAAAGCACCTAGCGGATCGTGGAATCGGGGCGGAAATTTACTACCCTGTGCCTTTGCACCAACAGGAGTGCTTTAGAAATCTCCCGAAGCACTGTTTATCAGAATGTTCCACATCAGAATCGTTATCTCGAGAAGTCATCAGCATTCCGATTTACCCTGAACTCTCGCAAGATCAGAAAAATTTTGTTGTTTCAGCAATCCAAGAATACACAATACCACAATGAAAAAAATACTTGTAACCGGACACCGCGGCATGGTCGGGTCAGCACTTGTTCGACAAATCGAGAAAGCCAACGGACTCGAACCCATCGTAGCAGGGCGAAAAGAACTGGATCTTACCGATCAGAAATCTGTATTTGATTATCTGCAACGTGAGCAGCCTGATGCCGTGCTGGTGGCAGCGGCAAAAGTAGGCGGAATCCATGCAAATTCTACTTACCCTGCCGAGTTTATATACGAAAACCTCGCCATTGCTGCGAACCTCGTGGAAGGAAGTCGCCGTGCCAATGTCAACCGCGTTCTTTTCTTAGGCAGTTCATGTATTTATCCAAAAAATGCGCCACAACCGATGACCGAAGATTGCCTCCTCACGTCACCTTTGGAACTAACGAATGAAGCCTATGCGATTGCAAAAATCGCAGGTCTCAAGCTGTGCCAGCACTACCGGAGTCAATATGGGCTGATGTATCATAGCGCCATGCCCACCAATCTCTACGGACCTGGAGATAACTACCATGCAGAAAATTCCCACGTCATTCCGGCACTTATTCGCCGATTTCATGAAGCTCAATCCCGTGGTGATGCTTCCGTTACGATTTGGGGTACAGGCACACCAAGAAGAGAATTTCTGCATGTTGATGATCTTGCCTCCGCTTGCATGCATTTACTTTCCCTAGAAAATCCGCCCGACTGGGTAAACGTCGGTACCGGAGAAGATGTCACGATTTTCGAATTGGCTTCGATGATCGCCAAGGTTGTCGGGTTTACAGGCGAAATCCTTACTGATCCTACGAAACCGGACGGCACCCCGAGGAAATTACTCGATATCTCAAAAATCAAAGCCACAGGTTGGTCTCCCGCAGTTGATTTCCAAGCGGGGCTAGCCGAAGCCTATCAAGATTTCCAAGCCTCTTTAGAATCGGGAGCTGCCCGCTTATAACTCATACACCATCGAACAACACACAAACAACGCACAACATCATGAAAAAAGCATTAATTACCGGCATTACAGGACAAGACGGCTCTTACTTGGCAGAATTTCTTCTGGAGAAAGGCTATGAAGTTCACGGCATTAAACGTCGCGCCTCTTTATTTAACACCGCCCGCGTCGATCACATCTATGAAGATCCGCATGTAGAAAATAGCCGCTTCAAGCTCCATTATGGCGACCTTACCGATAGTTCTAACCTCACGAGAATTATTAGCGAAATACAACCCGATGAAGTCTATAACCTCGGTGCACAATCACACGTTGCTGTTTCGTTTGAATCGCCCGAATACACGGCGGATGTGGATGCCATGGGGACATTGCGTTTGTTAGAGGCAATCCGATTTCTCGGGCTTGAAAAGAAAACGCGTTTCTACCAAGCCTCGACATCAGAACTTTATGGTCTCGTGCAAGAGATTCCTCAAAAAGAAACCACTCCATTCTATCCACGCTCGCCTTACGCGGTAGCGAAAATGTATGCCTATTGGATCACCGTAAACTATCGGGAATCGTATGGCATGTATGCTTGCAACGGGATTTTGTTCAACCACGAGTCGCCACGCCGCGGCGAAACCTTTGTGACGCGGAAGATTACCCGTGGCATAGCCAACATCGCCCAAGGCCTTGAAAAATGTCTCTATCTCGGCAACATGGATGCCCTGCGCGACTGGGGTCATGCCAAAGACTACGTGCGCATGCAGTGGATGATGCTCCAACAGGACTCGGCAGAAGATTTTGTCATCGCTACAGGAAAACAAATTTCCGTTCGTGAATTCGTTCGCATGTCCGCCGCAGAAGCGGGAATAAGCGTCAGCTTTTCTGGCACTGGTATTGATGAAGTCGCCACCGTTGAAGCTATCGCCGATCCAGAAAAAGCACCAGCAGTAAAAGTGGGAGATGCCATCGTGCGAGTTGATCCCCGATATTTCCGCCCCGCAGAGGTAGAAACACTTCTTGGCGACCCCGCAAAAGCCAAAGCAAAGCTCGGATGGGTGCCAGAAATCACCGTGGAAGAAATGTGTGCGGAAATGGTTGCTGCCGATCTCGACACGGCACGCCAGCATGCTTTGCTTAAGTCCCACGGCCATAAAGTGGCCGTTGCTCGCGAATAAAGTAGCGATCGCAGCTCATCGATGCCGCTTGTAAATCATGCTATCGCCTAGTAAAAAAACCATTCCTAGCTTGCCAGTCATAGGCTTGCCCTTTGCTGTGACAGACTATGATCAAGCTGTCGATTGGGTGATGGCATGCGTTTTGGCTGCGGACTCCGTATATACTGTAAGTGCTGCGAATGCTCATGTTGCAGCACTCGCACGCAACGAATCTGACTTCGGAAATATCATTAGACAATTTGATCTGATTTGTCCGGATGGCATGCCGATTGTCTGGAGTCTTAATTTGCAGCTAACACGGGAAAACCGTCTAACCGAGCGAGTTTGTGGCCCCACACTCATGCTGAAGGTTTTTGAAAAAACAGCTGAAGATCGCCGTTTTTCTCATTATGTGTTAGGTGGCAAGCAAGACACGATCGACAAAATGTTGGCGCGTCTCGAGGCGAAGTTTCCCACAGCGCAGATTGCTGGTAGCTATTCTCCCCCGTTTGGAGAATGGTCTGACGAAGAGAAAAAAAATATCATCGATCAAATCAAAGATTCAGGCGCCAACATGATCTGGGTAGGCTTAGGTTGCCCAAAGCAAGAGCGCTGGATCATTGAAAATAAACACCAACTGCCCAAAGGCGTTTATTTTGCCGTGGGTGCCGCCTTTACGTTCCATTCCGGGGAAATTCCCCAAGCTCCTTTATTTATTCAGCAATCGGGCTTCGAGTGGCTCTACCGCTTACTCATGGAACCAAGACGACTCTTCCGCCGCTATTTGGTTTTTAATACTTTGTTCATCTATTATTTGCTGAAAGACGCCATGATTGATGATATCGAAAAAAAAATGTAATACGTCAAAAAAATGGTTACGAATATATGCTGCATCGGCGCGGGCTATGTTGGGGGTCCCACGATGGCGATGATCGCTGCGAAGTGCCCACACATTCAGGTGAGCGTCGTTGACTTGAACGAAAAGCGCATCGCTGCTTGGAATTCATCCGAACTTCCCGTCTATGAACCGGGTCTCTATGAACTCGTTTCCTCATGTCGTGGGAAAAATCTTCACTTCACTACCGAAGTGCGGCAGGCCATTCGGAATGCACAAATGGTCTTCGTAGCCGTCGGCACTCCCACCAAAACCTACGGTGCGGGTGCTGGCCGCGCCGCAGATCTTTGTTACGTGGAATCGGCAGCACGCATGATCGCCGAAGAATCATCGGGCTGCAAAATCGTAGTAGAAAAATCCACCATACCTGTTCGCACAGCCGAAGCCATTCGCACGATCCTCACCGCCAATTCGGAAAACGCGCAGTTTCAAGTTCTCTCCAATCCCGAATTCCTAGCCGAAGGAACCGCTGTGGAGGACATGTTAGATCCTGATCGCATTTTGATCGGGGGAGAGCAATCACCCGAAGGGCTTGATGCGATTGAAAGCCTTGTGCAAGTTTATGCGAATTGGATTCCACGCGAACGTATTTTAACCACCAATACTTGGTCTTCTGAGTTATCCAAGCTCGTCGCAAATGCCTTTCTTGCCCAGCGGATTTCTTCCATCAACTCCATCTCCGCCCTTTGCGAAAAAACAGGTGCCAATGTGAATGAGGTCGCTCGCGCCATCGGTCACGATTCCCGGATCGGCCCGAAATTCCTCAAATCATCCGTCGGCTTTGGCGGCTCCTGCTTCCAAAAGGACATCCTCAATCTCGTCTATCTCTGCGAGCATTATGGCTTGCGGGAGGTCTCCGATTACTGGAATCAGGTCATCATCATGAACGATTGGCAAAAGAGCCGCTTTGCAAGCAACATCGTTCAAACACTCTTCAATACCGTAGCTAATAAAAAAATTGGCGTTCTCGGATTCGCCTTCAAAAAAGACACAAACGATACCCGAGAGTCCGCAGCGATCTATGTTGTGAAAGATCTCCTCATGGAAAATGCCAAAGTTGCCCTCTACGATCCGAAAGTAGAGTGGGAGAGTATCGTCGCCGATCTCTCGTATGTAGGAGTTCCCCCAAATATCATTGAGAAAAATTTATCCTGCACAAGTAACGCTATGGATGCCGTGAAAGATTCTCATGCCATGGTCGTTCTTACCGAATGGGACGAATTTGCTCACTTAGACTTTGCGGCAATCTATCAAAATATGTTTAAACCCGCCTTCGCATTCGATGGGCGCGGCATTCTTCCCGCAGCATCGATGCGCGAGCTTGGCTTCCAACTCTACATCATCGGCCAAGGATAAATTTATGTGTAGCATGACGAATCACTCCCGCACCAAAGTACTCATGGCGGGTGTCGTTCCTCCTCCTGTTCATGGTGCGTCTCTCGCCACGCAAGCACTGTTTGCCGCCGACCTTTCGCCCATCGAAAAAACCATCCTCGAGATTCGCTCCAGCAAGAACCTCGAAGAAGTCGGACGTGCCTCGCTTTCTAAAATCTTCGGTCTCTTCACGATTATTTTCAAAGCGCTTCGGCTCAAATGGAGTAGTCGTGCTAAAGTCCTCTACTACACGCCTGGCAGCGGCGCGATTGTTCCCTTCGTCCGTGACATCCTCTTCCTCGGCTGCTGTCGGCCCTTCTTCAAAAAAACCTGCCTTCACTATCACTCCGGCGGACTCGTTGATTACCTCAATGCAAATCCTGTAAGAAAATTTCTTGGCCGTCATATCTACGGCAGAAAAGCGTGGGCCATCACACTTTCCAAGCACGTTGCCGTCCCCAGCATGGACTTCGGTGCCGAGCGTGAAATCGAAATCCCCAACGGCATCGCCATCACTGGAAAGTGCGCCGTAAAGCAACCGAGCGATACCCTACGCATCCTATTTCTTGGTAATCTCTTCGAAAGCAAAGGTGTTTTTGACCTTCTCCTTGCCTGCCAAAAAGTCACGCAACGATCTGCTAAAAAAATCCGTCTCCAATTCGTCGGCAAGTGGCCAGATCCACAAACCGAGCAAAAATTTTCCGAGCTTGTTCAAGCATCCCCTCAAGCAACAAATCTTGAAATTTCCGCACCCCGACCACTCTACGGCGATGATAAATGGCACGCTTTATCACAAGCTGACTTATTTGTATTCCCCTCTTACTATGCTTTAGAAAATTTCCCTCTCGTTCTCCTAGAAGCTATGGCATTTGGCTTACCCGTCATTGCCACGAATTGGCGCGGCATTCCATCCATCGTCGAAGAAGGTGTAACGGGATTCTTGCATGAGGTTGGTAACGTTGATCAACTCGCCCATCTCATCGAATTATTTATCAAAAATCCCCATTTACTCCAAGAAATGGGTGAGAAAGGTAAGTCACGCTACCTAGGTCATTTTACCTTTGAAAAACACCGGGATCTGATGATCCAAACGCTTCAAGAAGCTGGAGAAAAAGCATAAACTTCTTTTTTTAACAAAATTTTTATAATGGCAAAGGTCTTAATAATCGCTGGAGGAGACATCTCCAAGAAGTTGCCTTTCGTTAAGACGCAATCCACGTGTCCTGCGCTCGTCCCACTAAATACTCGCGCTCTCGCTTCCTACGTGATCGAATTCTACCGCGGCAACCACGAAGTCCACCTTTTTGTTGACCAAATTTTTTACAACGAAGTTACAGCAGAGCTTCATCCCCAAAGATATGGCTATCAACTTCATGGCATCGATCGAGGTTTAGGTGTCGTTGACACATTGGAACAAGCACTTCAAGTCGTCGCTGCAGATTCCACAGTCATTGTTAATCTTGTCACTACGATTCCTGTGACCGAACCTGCACTTGGCGAAGTGCAAGGCGGTCGGCTTCCCGTTCACTCAAACACGGCGTGGTCAGCACTGTCCATCGATCCCACAAACCGGATTCATTTCCATGCAAAAGGCACAGATCGCCCCGATGATTCGCTGGCCTTCACTGGGGTCTTTCATCTACCAGCGGATGTGGTCAAGAAATCGATAGAAAATCTCGATTGTCGCACCGACTTACTCCGCGTGGTGGAAGAAGCTTCACGCGCCACCACGCTTACCCTCAAGGAAGTCGAATGGATCGATTGTGGTCATGAAACGAATTACTATCGCAGCCGCGCGGCTCTGATTAATAGTCGCTCGTTCAATCGCCTGCGCGTAGATACCTGCCGCGGCACAATTACCAAATCTTCTACTGACCACGAAAAACTCGCTCGCGAAGTAGCTTACTACAATACTCTTCCCACCGATTTGCGGATTTTATTCCCGCGTCTTGTTGCCGTGTCGGGTGCGGATGGTCATGTAGATTCCTACGAAATGGAATACTACGGCTATCCCAACATGGCCGAATATTTGCTTTATTGGAATCTCAGCAAAGACAACTGGTGGCGTTTTTTTGATTCACTGAATAGTACATGCGATTTATTTCGCAAACACTCCTCCTCGATAGGTCCCACGGCATACCATCATTTTCATTGGAAAAAAACCATTGATCGCATTGATTTCTATCTCGCAAATCTCCCCGATCCACGCCTACGCTACACCCTCGAAAATGAATCAATCATCATCAACGGGCAAAAAATCGCGCCCTTGTCGGAGATGCTTGAGCTAGCACAAAAAATTATAACCAACGCCTACCGTGAAAGTGAATTTTCCACCGTCCATGGAGATCTCTGCTTTAATAATATCCTCTATGATGTCGCATCAGGAGTGATTCGTCTCATTGATCCGCGGGGTAGCTTTGGCAGCAGTATTGGCACCATCGGTGACCGCCGATACGATCTAGCCAAGCTTGCGCATTCCTCCGTCGGGCATTACGACTACATCGTCAACGGGCATTTTCAAGTGAGCCAAACTGCACGAAAAGAATGGAATCTTGCCATCGGCTTGCGAGCCAATGCTTCATGGCTTGAGGAAATGACCCATTGGTTCATTCGTGAGCAAAATGCCAACGTACGTGAGATTCATGTAATGACAGCGCTACTATTTCTTTCCATGTGTCCGTTGCATGCTGATGACGCACAGCGCCAACTTGCGTTCTTTCTCCGTGGCATGTCTCTCCTTCACCAATCACTATTATAATATTATGGCTCGTATCTGTCTCGACCTCGATGGCGTTATTGCCGAACTCAAACGCCCCGGTCAAACCTATCGGGATATCCAAGCTGTTCCCGGTGCGGTGGAAAAAGTCAAAGCGCTTAAAGCGGCTGGCCACTACATTATTATCCAAACCGCACGCCACATGAAAACTTGTGGTGCCAATGTAGGGCTCGTCAATGCGCGTATTGCCAAAGACACACTCGACTGGCTGGAAGCTCACGAGATTCCGTATGACGAAATATTTTTTGGCAAACCGTGGGCACAGATCTACATCGATGACAATGGCTTCCGATTTTCCGATTGGAAAGAAATCGCCGACGATGGCTCAAACTTGCCGGGCAATCGCGAAGAGATTGCAGGAGCTGGCGGCAACGTCGGATAAAAAAAATTTTCCCTTCACGAGAAGTTCATGAATATCGTCATTCCCATGGCAGGCTTAGGTAGCCGCTTTGTCGAGGCCGGGTATCAAACGCCGAAACCCCTGCTTCCCGCTCACGGCAAAACGCTGCTTGAATGGAGCGTTGACTCCCTTCCCCTAGAACTCGCCACAAGATTGGTGTTTGTGGGTCTCAAAGAACACCGCGAACGCCTTGGGCTCGAAGAAATCATCCGCGATATTTATCAAGAATATGATCCCTCATTTCATTGGCTCGACCACAGTACGCGTGGCCAAGCGGAAACTGTTGCCGTTGCCGCCCATCTCTATGATAAAAGTGCCGGCTTATTGATTTTTAATATCGATACCGCATTCCGCTCTTCGCAGCTTTTATCGAAGCTGAAAGACTGCGCGCATGACGGTGTTCTTGGATCGTTCTATTCCGAAGAACCAAGATTCAGTTTTGCGAGTGAAAATCAACAAGGCTACGTGACAGAAGTGAGAGAAAAAGATGTGATTTCTTCTCACGCACTCACAGGACTCTATCACTTTTCTTCTACGGCAGATTTTCTAGAAATTGCCAACGAAGCCATTGCCGCAGACGAACGCGAAAAAGGCGAGTTTTACGTAGCGCCGCTTTACAATAAATTGATTCAGCGCGGGGCACGTTTCATCTTAGATCAATGCGAAGAACATTGGATTCTTGGCACGCCCGCCGAATACCAGCACTTCCTCGCCATCAATCCTCCCCCACAGTGAAAGCCCCCGTCATCACCATCACCAACTATTGTCTCAATCACGTCCGATACTTCGACTGGTTGGTCACCGGATTTGGCTTGCTCCAAGAACAAGGAAAAGTGGACCTCCGCTTTAACCTTCCTGCTGCCAAAGCTGCGCTGAAACACCGCTACATTCGCTGGGGGGCGAAAGCAATCGCGCCATCTCTGGTTAACAAAATCAATGGCGCGATGTGGTGGTTGGAAGGAACCATCGACTTCGGCGGCACGGTATCCCGCTTCGTCTTTGATGTAACTGATCACGGCCATGCCTACGCGGAAGAACTGCTGCCGCACTGCCATCGATACTTCAAGTGTCAACTGCCTGACACATTTCCCCATCCTCAGCAGATCTGTAAAAATATCAGCCGTAACATGCCTCAGGCGGCAGTGGAAAATGCGCATAAAGTTAAGCCTGCGATGTTAGGTCGCCCCTTATCAAGAGCCTTGGATTTTCGAAAAAACATAGCCATTCTCCGCGACTGGGAATGCAAAGCGACTCAGAAAAAAAGCACCCGCATCCTCGCCTATTTTGGTGGCGATAACGATCCAGAATCTACGTCTCGCTTGAAAGATTTCCAAGGGCAATACCAACACCCGAATGTCAAACGCGGCAGTCTCGTCCGCTACCTTCGTCAATGCGGTGCGGCAAACATTGATGCACGACTCGTTAACAGCCAAGATCCCTCCCTCATCGGCCCAGAATTAGCCGATGATGATTCATACGCAAAAACTGTGGCAGACGCGGCCTACAATTTGAATATCTCTGGCTTGAGTCTGAGCCTGCCATTTCGCTTTATAGATAGCTTTATGGTCGGCACGAGCGTTATTACTGACTCGCTTGGAATTCATTGGTATGAACCATTTGATTCGGAAGAAGTGATAGAACTCGGACTCATGGGCTATGAATTGAATGATGATGTAAATTGGCACGCCATCGAAGCACGCATTCATGAGCTAGCGCATTCCGATGATAAAAACGATGCGGAACGTAGCAAGCATCTTCTCGATCGTTACCAACGTTTGTGGTCACCTGTAGCCTTGGCGAACTATGTTATCAACTCATGTCAGCAAGCGGTCTAACAGCGCATTAACGATTTAATCTAACCAAAAATCATGAAATTCACGAACGTTGCAAGATCATTGATCTTATTGCCCTTGCTACACATTGCCGTTGCGCAAGAAGAGATGACAGAACCCGCCGAACTCACAAAGCTGCGCGATCAATTTAGGCTTAAGGTGGATCAGGAAATAAAACCTTGGCGTGAGCGCTACGTGCTAGAGTTGCAGAAGCTCGAAGACATTTACATCCGCGATCGAAAACTCAACGAGGCATTGATTGTGAAAAATGAAAAAGAGAGCTATCTAAGCGACGATTCGTCAAAAAAATCCAGTCTCACTTCTTCACCCGATACTGCCGCAAAAACATCTAAAATGATGACCGGTAGTGTTTGGTTAGTCTATGCTGCAGAAGATAAAAAGCGCGAAAACTTACTCGATACCTACCACTTTTTTGATTCGGAGAATGTCTTCGTTCTAAGTAGTAAGAAAAAATTCTTTTGGAATAGCACGTCGGCCAAAAAAGCAAAAATCACCTTCATGAATGGTGATATTACATTAGCGATGGACTTTAAAAATCATACGGGAACATCACTTTATCAGGAGAAAAAATATACGATCTATCTCGCTGGTAAAGTCCCGCACGAGCAATAAGGTGCAAAGATTTCGGTTTATGCAAAGGCCGATCTTCAAGAGCTTCGCAATGATCAAGAAATTCCTAGCCAGCGCCTCTCTCTGGTCGATCATTGGCGTAGGACTACGTGTTGGTGGTGGACTTATCACATTACCCTTAGCGCTCAAGAAGTTAAGCCCAGCCGAATTAGGACTTTACTATACTTTTGTTGGTCTAACAGGATTAGTTATGCTTTTAGACTTTGGCTTTTCGCAAACGATTGGTCGTAATGCGGCTTTCGCCATGGGCGGAGCCAAAGAATTTCAAGCCATTGGAATTCCCGAGTCGAGTGGTAACTCTGAGCCAAACTGGACACTCCTGGCAAAACTTCTCGCCGCAGTAAAAATTTGGTACCACAGCACGGGCATTTTGTTAGTCGTGCTTATGCTACTCCCTGGCAGTTTCTTTTTATTACCATTGATCAAGGCGGCAGGCCTATCGCAACATTATCTGACTTGTTGGTGGTTGTTCGCTGGAGTGACCGTTTTTTCCTTTGTATCGACGTATTGGCCAGGGTTACTATTCGGAATTGGTTCAGTAAAAAGTGCCGCAAGAATTGGCATGATTGCGCAAGGGATTGGCCTAGCGTTACTCATCGCAGCATTGCTCATGGGAGCGGGATTATGGTCTTACGCGATCAGCAGTTTTGTTAGCACGACGATTAGTCTCATCTTAACGAGAAAGGCTTTCTCTCAAGATGCAGGAAAATCCTTGCAGATCGAAATAGATCGCCAGAGCCGCAATCAAGTTCTCCTGCAACTATGGCCTATGGCATGGCGGCAGGGTTTAGTGATGATAGGAGCTTTTTTGATCCAAAGGGGTAACACGTTGATATGCTCGCACGAGCTAGGTCTCGAGGAGACAGCGAGTTATGGACTCACGTTTAACGTTCTCAACCTCATTTTTCAGGTTATCATCATTCCACTGGGTTTAGCATGGCCTATGATCGGTAGATTACGCGTTGAGCGCGACTTTAAAAAAATCCGCAAAATTTTCTTCTTGCGACTTTATGGCGGCTTATCAGCGGCGATCATTGTGCTTTATTGCCTCGCGCTCTGGGGTAATTGGGGTCTAGAGATTTTAGGAGCAAAAACAGATTTATTACCGACATCGTTATTGGCGCTATTGAGTGCCATTTCGTTTCTTGAGTGCCATCATTCGCAATACGCGGGACTCGTTTTAAGCGAAAACAAAAACCCTTTTGTTTGGTCCGCCATCCTATCGGGAGTAGCAATCTTTTGTCTATCGTGGTGGGCTGCTGATATTTGGGGCTTGCTGGGAATGATTCTAGCCCAAGGATGCGTTCAACTCGCATGGAACAATTGGTGGCCCGTGATTCGAGGTTTAAAAGGAGTTTATCCCACAAAGCTAGCATGATTAATTCTTCTATAGCAGCTATTGCGATACCATTAGGACGCCTTTCTCCGTGGTTTGAAGAGGCATTGAACAGCGCTCTTTCACAAACAGTGAAGGTTCCCGTATATTTGATCGCGAATGGACTGCAACAACGCGAAAACGAACGGCTCCAAGAATTAGCTAAACTTCATCAGCAAATCAAATTATTCGTCTTCGATCAACGAGTCGGGATGTTTGAAAACTGGAATCGAATTTTGAACCTAGTGGAAGAACCTTACTTCGGCATGCTTCACGATGATGATTTACTCGAATCATGGGCGATCGAGAAGATTTTAGGAATAATCGAAAAATATCCGAATCAAGGTATCTATTTCACCTCCGAGCGGATTATGGATGATGCAGGAATTTTCTATGATGAAGTCCCATTGATAATGGATGCCGCGCCTGTCATTTTGACTCGAAAAGACATTGAACACTGGGCTGTATCGAACCGGATTTGTGCCACTGGTTTTCTTTTGAACCGATCTTTTGCTGTGGCGGAAGGTGGTTATCGTGTCGATCTAACATACACATCCGATTGGAACCTCTATTTCGCTGTAGGCGCAAAATACGGTGCGTGCTTTGCTGGTATACATTGCGGACGCTACCGCTTCGGTGGCAAAACGGGACAAACTACCAATTCTCTCGCCAAAAACGGCTTTGCATTGAGCGAATACAAGCGTCAGCAATCTCTTAACTTGAGTAGAATCGGACTCAGCGATAAAGACCGAGAGAAAGAAGCGAAAATCAGTGCCGCTCAGTTTGCCAAGACGACGTTACACCACTTTTCCAGTCAATTGGGTGAGGAGGGGATGAAAAATGTGGCTACAACATTAGTAGATGGCTTAATAATGGGGCGCTTGGGGAGTGTGAAGGGAATCCTCGGCAACAAAGTATGCCGTCTGCTTGCATCGAAATTCATTTCTATAAAATATCCTGATACGAGGAAAGCCAACTCGATTGCTTCTTCATAAATGTGTAGTGCTTCAATGATCTGCTTTTTACAACGGAATACAATTTACCCATGACTCCCCGGCTAAGAATTGCTCACTTGGTATCTACGGACAGTGGAGGAGCCTCGAAAGCGGCGTATCGACTCCATCTGAGCTTGATCGCTGCGGGAGTTGATTCACAGTTTTTTGCATGTGAGCGAACGAATGGTTGGCCCACGGTTCAGTATCTTACGCAACGTCGAAGCTTTTTTCGCCTCGCTTTTGTCTTTCTCAAAAGACTCGCCAAGTTGTTGTTGACGCTCGGTGGGAAAAATCGTCGTGAGATCGATATACAAATTGTGCCACAAGGATACTTGGCACAAATCGATCGTATGAATTTTGACTTAATCCATTTTCATTGGGTTGATGGTTCAGTAGCATCATTGAGCGAATTGTCAAAAGTACGCGCGCCTATTCTCTGGACTTTACACGATATGAGAGCCTTTACTGGTGGCTATTATTACTTGGGGAGTCATCTAGAGAAATGGATGGAGTCCGAAGAGACATTGCCTGCGCACGACATGAATGACCATCCATTTGTCCGCTGGGCTTTTCGCAGTAAAATGGCTATGTATAAAAAGAAAAAAGTCGCTGCCATTGCACCATCAGCGTGGATGGAAAAATGCGTTAGAAATGCCGATATTTTTCCCTCACAGTGGATACGCCGAATCCCCTACGAAATACCCCAAGATCCATGGCAAAATGTATCATCTAACGAGGCCAGAAAAAAACTCGGGCTCCCTGCTACAGCGAGAATCATTTTGTTTGGTGCCGATACACTCGCCTATTCACGCAAGGGCGGGGATTTGCTAGTTGCAGCCTTGAAGAAACTCGATGCTTCTTTAGCGAGCAATTTGGGTGAATTGATCGTCGTTTCCTTTGGTGGCGGCGAGATCGCCGAGTTGGAACACATGCCGTATCGTTATAAATCCATGGGCCGGATTTCCGACGAAAAGCATCTTGCCGAATTGTATGCAGCGGCGAATGTTTTTGTGGCTCCATCACGAGAAGATAATTTGCCGAATGTCGTGCTTGAATCGCTCGCCGCCGGCACACCTGTAGTTGCATTTCATATTGGAGGTATGCCAGATATGATCGAGGATGGAGTTAATGGTCGCTTGGTGACTCCATTTAGCACCGATCGATTGCTCGCATCGATACTGGAAGTATTGCAGTGGGATGACCGTGATGCCGTCGCGAAAAGGTGCCGCGATTTTGTCAGCCAAAAATTTCATCCAGATCAGCAATGCAAGAACGTGATTCGTTTCTATCAAGATTTTCTTTCGGATAGCAAGTAAGGTTTTGAACAAGAATTTGAAAATTGGAAGTTTTGATATTTTTGACACGGTTTTGACACGGCGCTTGTCTTGTCCTGCTGATGTTTTTTCGATAGTCGGACAAAGATTGCGTGCGCAGGGGATTCGCGTTCCTCGATCGAACCTGTTCCGCAAACTGCGAATTCGCTGTGAACGATGGTCACGTCGTTTTGGAGAAAATCATGAAGTCTTACTTCCCGATATTTATGCATTGTTAGGTAGGCTTATGTTTTGGTCCGCATCAGATCGATTACTCGCTGAAAAAATTGAACGGGAAGTCGAAGCGGAGTTTTTGCATAAAACGACTCACGGATTAGCAGCTGTGACCGAAGCGAGACTGTCTGGTAAACGCATTGTTTTTGTCAGTGATATGTATTTGGACAGCGATTTTCTCAAAACCATTTTGTTGAGAGAAGGCATCGCTAAAGAGGAGGATCTCGTGTTCGTTTCTGGCGAATGGAAAGTCTCGAAAGCAAGCGGAGAAATCTGGCCTCGATTACTGGAGAAACTATCCATCACCCCGGATCAAATTTTTCATCAAGGAGACCATGAGCATAGCGACGTTGCGTCTCCTGCCCGATACGGAATATCATCCAAAAGACTCGGAACTTCAGTGGTCAGCCGATGGGAACAATGGGACGAACGGTCTTCAACATTACCAGCAGAAGGCTGGGGAGGGATTGCTGCACTGGGCCGCATCTCGCGTGCTGCTTGCGAGAAGCCAGATGACTATTGGACACGCATCGGTACAGGACTTGTGGGACCTTGGATGTTGGGCTTTGCGGTATGGATTCTCGCTGAAGCAAAAAAACGCGGTATTCTTACATTATGGTTTCTCTCTCGGGATGGATGGAATTTTTACCAAGCAGCACTGGCGTTAAGTGACGCGGAAGGCATAGAATTGCATTACATCGCCATCAATCGGATCCAGCTACGTTTTGCAACGGAAGGCGCACGACCTATAGAAGAATTGTTTGATGGGACTCGTCTGATTACGTGGTGCTTACTGCAGGAGCGCCTCGCCTTGACAGATGAAGATTTGACCTCGTTGCAGAAATGCTGTGATTGCGGAAATTCCCGTATCGATGATACTTTATCTGCAGGCAATCAAGATCTCATCAGAGCTGTATTGAAGAAACCAGAATGGGTTGACTTGCTGGAAAAGCGCGCCCAAAAGGCAGGCGTCATCGTCAAGACTTACTTAGCTCAATGTGTTCAGGACAACACAAGAATCGCCATCGTTGACGTAGGTTGGCGCGGCAGGTCGCAACAAATGCTGCAACAACTTCATCCAGAAATCATTCATGGTTTCTACATCGGTCTCTGTAATGAACGAGCACAAGACGACAAACAGGCATGGCTTTATGATCTAGGACGAGGTAAAGGCGTTTCATCTCTCAATCAGCACCAGCGCATGATCGAGGTTTTCATTGGTGTCAACGTCGGACCACTGACGGGGTATAAGCAGGTCAATGGCAAATGGCAAGGAGTGTTCCAGCAAAATGACAAGAAAGAAGTCACTTCTGGCCGTGACGAAATGCATCGAGCGGCGATGGTATTTATACAGCACAGCCAAAGGGATTACTACAAGCAATGGTTGAGTCCTACTGCGCTCCAAGCATTTACAGCAGAAAATCTCCTCAACTTGCTGGAATATCCGGTTCGAGAGGACGCTGATTTTTTTCGATTTTGGCAAATCACAACAGATGACGCCCACCAAGATGCCGTTTACCCAGCTGCTGGATATGACCGCAAGCGCATTCTCTCTTGTTTGCAAAAAGAACAGCCCTGGTCTTTTCTGTGGCCTGCGGCCTCGCTGCACCATACAGGCTTTATATGCAGATTGGTCATGAAAATGGCTTGGCAAACCAGTCGATTTCTGAAATAAACCTGTGACAATATTTTAAAGCAATATGGGAGGAGCTAACGTAAAATTCCTAGGGGTAATCATTCTCTTTCCTTTGGTCGGCTTGTTCGTACTACAGGAAGTCATATTGGCTCGTACGAGCATCGGACAATTTTATCTCTACATAGCCATTGCCGCACTGATCCTTGGCTTGGTCTCTCCGAAGAAAGCGATGTATGCTATTGGATTTTGCACGATTTATATCGACTTTTTTAAACGCTTGATGGTGATTGGTGGTAATCCTTCTATGCTTGAAGTGTCGTATGTGTTGGCGATCCCTCCGATGCTGATGGCAGGTTCGTTGGTCTCAATCGTACTCAGTTTGCTCTTTAGTCGCGTAAAAATAGCAAAAGACGTATATTTGTCGTTCATTTTAGCTTCTGTGGTAGCAGTAGGCAGCATGGCGGGAATGATTGCGGGTGATGCATCTTCTGGTCTTGGTGGTGTAGGACAAATGGTCAATCAAGGATTTTATGCCTATTTGGTATTCATCGTGCCGGTCATTTTTCCCAGTGATGAGGAACGTCGTAAATATTTGAATTACTTTTTTATCTTACTCATTCCTTCGGTAATGTACATGTTTTTCCAAGAATACAACGGTTATGCAGACTTCGAGTATGATTACTTAATGTCAGGACTCTCTATTGAAATGAAAAATTTATCGGAGTCTGGATACGGAGAGCTTAGAAAGTTTTCTACATTCAATGGTTCTGGAACTGCTTCTACCATTTATTCGATTTTCTTAGTGATGTGCTTTATCTCATTCCGCAAAGATAACCAAAAAGCAACGCCTATTCAAAAATTGGGGAAATTGTTGTTGGCGCCGTGTTTCATATTGGCTTCTTACTACACCATTTCTCGCACAGGTTGGTTTTGTGGCATGGGTACCCTAGCCGCCTATGTTTTACTCGGTTCGCGCTTTCGATCAATGTTAGGTATCGTTAGTGCCGTGACAGGTTTTGGCTTCATTTTAGCAGTTGCACCAACTGCTCTCAAAGAGAACTGGTTAGTCACAATCGAGGGCGAACTAAAGCATGCTGTGAAGCAAGTCAGTGACGATCCCGCACTCCAACGGTCGATTGTTCTTGGCACTTTTGGCGACCGTCTTCAAGGATGGGCGAATTTGACCCAAGAACCTAAAATATACACGCCGTTCGGTTTTGCGGCGGCTGGTATCGATGTTGCAAAAAATCATGGCGATGGTTTTAAATGGGGTCACGATGCATTAATCGATTCGTTAATCAAATTTGGTTACATCCCGATTTCTATTGCGTTAGTCTTAGGAGCATTTTTCACTTATCGACTTTTTAATTACATCTATAGTCTCCACAAAAAATCAATTACCTTCAAAGTCACAAGACTTAGCCTTGCTTTAGCTGCGGGCATTCTGTTTGGAGGAATGAGTAGTGGTGCTCAGTTCCGTAACTTCCCACAAAATTTTTACTTTATGCTGTTTGTTTCCATTGTTTATGCAACTTACCAACAAGCTCAAAGAGAGCGGAAACAGTCGATAGCCTCATCTGCAACGCCCTATATTCCTAATAATTCCGTTGGATTCCCAGAATCTGCGTATCCTGTCGGAATGGCTCGCAATTAGCAGTCCTGGGTGCATGTAGTATTCTCATAGTGCCTCACCCACTGTGATATTGCTGCAATGGACAAAATAAATGAAAGTTCTTCTCCCCATCATTCTTGATCGGTGGCGCAATCCGATTGCTACACTCTTGCGCGCTTGCGTGAAAGAGAATCCCGACATCCAATTTTATTCTGGCTCGAGTCCCGCTTTCGATGAAGATCGGCAATTAGCAAATGATTTCTGGTCACTCCCCAATATTAAAGCCAATTCACAATTTCAATTAGCTGTTACAAAATTTGACTTAATCCATACCGCTTCAATTACGTCTCACAATCAAGCCGCGGTCATTGCTGCCAAGTTACGAACACTTGGCAAAGCCAAATACTTGGCCACAATTAACTTACAGGTGGGGCCGAATGATGGAAAAGATTGGAATTTATTGAAAACTGCGGAATTCCTTTTTGACGGATTTGTGGCAGTTAGTGAAGCTGCTGGTGCCGATGCGACGCAAAGATGCTGTGATCGATTTTTGGGCATCATTCCGAATGGTTTTGATTCACATTATTTTGATCCAAATATTGAAGATGGTGCTGGAATTCCTGAAAAAATTTTAAATTTAGAACCTGGATCATTTGCCTTATTTCTTGGGGCATTGGAACCGCGTAAAAATCCTGGATTTATAGTCGAACTTGCCAAAAGGCATCCTGAGACAACTTTTGTAGGTGCAGGTTACATCCACCCTCATGGGCGACATTATGAAGCGCTCGTTCATTCTGTCCCCAACTACCATTGGCTTGGCCACATCGATCGTCGCTGGGTGCGGGCTTTACTAAGAAGGGCAGGTGTTTTATTATTCCCCTCGGAAAGAGAAGGCCTTGCCCTATCAGTGATTGAGGCATTGGGAATGGGAGTGCCGGTAGTGTGTCAACCTAAAACCTCCATGCCCGAACTCATCCAACATGGTGTCAACGGGATGTTGCATGATATAAGTCACATAGAAGACTGGTCTGAATCTATGCAGAAGTATCTCAAACGCTCTGCGGAAGAACGTGCAGCACAGCGCGATTTGATCCGCTCCAGAATGGTAGCGAGGTATGATTGGTCAGTGATTGGCAAAAAATATGGAGAGATTTATCGGAAATTGACCAATATTTGTTGATTTTGAAATGAGGACTTAGCTCAAAAGTAGAAAATCTTCCGTAATACATTCCCTAAAATTATAACTCAAAACGATTCCGTGCGCGTATTACTTCCTATCTCTCTCGACCGTTGGAAAAACCCCATCAGCACATTACTCCGTGCCTGCGTGCAATATAACTCCGATATTGAATTTCATTCATTTTCCCATCCTCAGACGGATGAAGATCGAGAATTAGGAGAATCTTTCTGGCAATTGCCCAACTTAAAACTCCGCAAGCCATCCGCACTGGTGTCGGATCGATTCGATATCGTTCATACAGCATCTTATAGCCACGGTAACTACGTGGCATCCGTGCTAGCAAAATTACGGGGGTGGGGACACACAAGATTTTTGGATACAATGAACCTAGAGCAGCATCCGAGTCACCCGGTTTGCTGGGCACGCTACAAAAGAGTTTTACGCTGGGTCGATGGTTTTGTTGCAGTGAGTCATGCGGTATCGCGCGATATACGTGAGCGAGTACCAGAACGGTTCATGGGTGTCATTCCTAATGGGGTAGATACCGAACTATATTCTAACAAAGAATCGAACCCGAATGATATGCCGCCAGCCATGCACGATATACAACCTGGGTATCCGCTATGGATTGCGTCGATTGAGCCGCGCAAGCATCCAGAGGTATACTTAGAATTGGCTCGCAATAATCCTTCCATCACGTTTGTAGCACTTGGTCATCCCATGGGTTCGGAAGGTGATGAAATGATGAAGAAATGGAAACAATGCCCCAATCTTCGTTGGCTTGGTGGACTCCCACGTCGCCAAGCAAAAGCAATACTATCTCAAGCGGGTGTCTTAGTATTTCCCTCAGAGCGCGAGGGCTTATCCTTAGCAATGATTGAAGCAGTAGCCATGGGTGTTCCCATTATTGCACAACCAAAAAGCTCCATGCCAGAGTTGGTCATACCTGGTAAAAATGGCGAACTTGTGGACGCGGATAACCTAACAGAATGGGAAAATGCCATCCAAAAATGGCAGGAGCCTAGAAGCTGTGATCAACAAAAAAGTTTGGCAGAACTGAGAGCCCAAGCACTTCATCAATATAACTGGCAATTTGTGGGCTCAGAATACGGAAAGATCTACAAAGCAATTATGCAAAAGCAACCGAAAATTTATAAAGTTATCGCCTAGGATCTATGAAAATTGGACTAGTTATAGAATATTTACCCGAGAGCGGAAAAAAACTAGGCGGAGTTTCCGTTGCTGTCCATCGGTTAGCTAATGGACTTGTGGACGCCGGTAATGAAGTAGTAGTAGTAGCCTTAAATCAAGCGCCCGCAGACGCGAGATATAAGGTTCACTTACCATTCAAAAGTAAATGGCTCTGCAAAGCTCTTAGCGGTTACATCGGCCAACAATTTTACTCGATATTTCTAAACTTTTGCAATTTTCCCAAAGCAGACATTTGGCATTTTCATGGCTACGATCATTTCATTCTTAAGTCTGTCGGCCCTCGTGTTCGGACACTTCATGGATCAAGCTTTAGGGAAATGCAGGCAACTACCAATACCATGCGTAAATTGCTCATGTTCCTCAATTATGTTTGGGAACATATTACCATTGCACGTTGTAACAGAGTTTTGTGCATAGGCACCGAAACAGCGTCATTTTTTGGACTAAAACATGTCGTCGATAATCCCTTCGATCCCAAAGTGTTTCGTCCGAGTACAAAAAGTCAACACCCACAAATTTTCTACAATGGTTATTGGACGGGACGAAAAAGAGGGAGTTTTCTTTATGATATATTTGTCAATCAAGTCTTACCCGTTGTACCTAACGCCGAACTTGTAATGCTATGTAATGATGTACCTGAGCATCCTAATGTCACAGTATTGAAAGGCATTCCCGATGAAAGATTGGCACAAGCTTACTCAACGGCTTGGCTATTCTGCTATCCTAGCATTTACGAGGGTTTTGGAATGGCATACATGGAAGCAATGGCCTCGGGCACGGCGATCCTGACAAGTCCGAATACCGGAGCAGATGATGTATTGCAGAAGGGAACCTACGGAGTGATCGCAGACGATTGTAATTTCGCCGCCGTTCTTCTCAACTTACTCCAAAATGAGCATGAAAGAAATCAATTGGAGCAGTTAGGCTTGCAACGTAGCGCCGACTTTCATATTGAACGAGTTGTTGAACAGCATCTCAACCATTACCATGCGGTTCTTGGGGAAACTAACTAATTTGACACACCTAACGTATGAATGTAATACGGCGATGCGCCTTTCCACTGATGGCAATATTTTTTGCCTTTGTGCTGTGGTTGCTGCCTTATTTCGCGGGGTCAGTTATCGTTGACGGATTCCAGTCACTCGGGGCAGTAAGCGATTCAAGTAAACCACTGGATTTGCACTGGCCTCTTGTCGGCACGTTTATGGGCTATCAGCAAGCTTGGGGATTCCATTGGCCGGGTTGGCCTTTGCTACGATCCTTAGCTCTGCCATTGATTCCGCGGACGACATGGATCGACCTGCTGTTGTTATCTCTGATATGGTCAACATGCTCCTGGTACGTAATACGAATTTCAAGTCCAAGAAGTAGTACTTTTTTTCGCGTTACAACTTATATTATCGCAGTGTTGGCGCCTGGTTATCTAGTCGCCGCGCAAAGCTATCGCCCCGAAATCGTTACAGCATTATGTCTGCTCATAATTTTGCATTATTGGCAAGCGAAGGAAACGTTGCCAAAATGGATGCGAACCACGGCATTAACGATCCTGCCGCTACTACATCCACTAGGTTTTGTCATACCTGTCACATGGTTTTCGTGGGATTTTCTGGGGGAAAGTAAAAAAATCGGAATAGCCAAAGCCTCGAAGAATATCACTCGAAGAGCATGGCCTCTTATATTGGGAGCATTACTATTTTGTTCTTGGTTCGCATTACAGCCTGATGCATGGGCACAGTTCCAATTGAATGTTAAAAGTCAAAGACAGCTCGTCGATGGCTTAGGTGCAGGTTGGAATACATTTTTCGTATGGGCGATCGGATCACGCGATACATTGCCACTGGTGGGAATCATATTTGGCGCAATGTTAGGAAGCCTTTTATTTATCAAACCAGTTCTTAAAAGGCAGGAACTAGGTTCGGAATTTCAGAAATTTATTTATTCAGCACTTGGAGTATGGATCGCGCTTGTCTTTAATATTGTAGCTAAAAACCCTAACAGTTTACATTTAGTCGCTATACTGCCAATGTGTATCATACTTCACGTAAATCTAATTGACCGTGTTAGTAAAGCTATACATCCCATACTATTTCCCGTCGGCATGTTTACAACGCTGCTGGTGTTGTCAATTTATCCTTTAAAATACACCTACAATATTTACCAAAATGATGGTCGAAGTTATCGCAGTGAAATCGTTGCCTCATTAGATACACTTCCTCATGCGGATAGAGTTCTGATCCCAGTAGCCTTCTGGGAAGCAGCACTTGAAAAGCAAAAAGATACAGGCCAAATATATCAATTCTCCACATTTCCCAATATTCTAAATAGATCAGAAAGGACAATTTATGAACAGCAAACTCTAAGTAATGTAAAGGCGGGCGATTTATTAGTATGGGATCCACTGCAAGAATTAGGCGGTGTGTTTAACTTTGTTGAAATCACAGCACTTCGCCATCAAGTAATATGCCCCCCTTCGCAACCTGATCTGTGGGAAGAAATACAACGAATCCATATTCCAACCGATTATTCGAAAGGACAACCCGTAGAATTTTTGGTCTATCGGAAGAGATAAATGTTTCATTTATGGAAACAAGGATTGAAATCAAAAAAATTCCGTGGATCTCAGGATTTGATTATCTAAGGGTATTTTTTATCATTTGTGTGATATATATGCACTTGCATAAATTTCCGCCGAATGAAAACAACAGCTTATTACAGTACTTTTTCTATTATGCGCTATGTTGTACTGCTACACCAGGATTTTTGTTGATTTCATTATATATACAAGGAATCAAAAAAAATACGAATCAGAGCCACTATTTCGGTTTAGCGAATTATGTATATCTCTACTTATTCTGGGTAGGATGTTGGTGCTTGTTAACCAAAAGCTACCCAGAACCTAGCATTCGAGGGGTCTTCCTGCATCTGCTACAAGGCGGTGGTTGGTCATTCTATTTTTTTGCTGCCTTGATTTATACTCATCTCGTTAGGATCTATGTTGCTTCTTGGAATGACAAATCTTTATGGTGTGGATTACTCCTATCTATGATCATTGCTTTAACAATATTTTGCGGATTATTCATGGATAATCGTTTTTTGCAGACAAATGAAACCTATTGGTGGCCAGTAAATTTTATGCCTGCGCCTTTCATTTCAAGTCTATTAGAAAGAAATAGTGAGGTCATCCAATCCAATACTAAAATAGCTACAAAAATTTGCTTAGTCATTTTATTGACAGCAGTCTTAGTAATGCTTCTGGAGATGAAACTAGTGCAAAATATTTCTGGGAATTACACTTACCTAGCGATACCAGAATACCTAAGAGCATCTCCTTGGTTATTCGCAACATGTGTTGTGATCTACGCGCATAGATTCAATTACAGCAATAAAATAGTGGGGTTCTTCGCTAGAAATACTTTAGGTATCTTTTGTTTACATGTATTCGTTCTAGATGGTTTAGCAACGATAATGAATAAATTGATTTCGATAGAAGTATACGCTACATTGGCCACATTATGCATTACCATTGTTGGATGTGCGCTTGCTGCTGAGCTTATACGTAAGGTATTGAGATCTCGAGTAATTTAACTACAACATAATAACGCAATTAGCTTTGAAAAGTTTTTTTGAAAATTCATCTGTACAAAAAAAAGCGAGTTCTGAGCATTATAATGGGTTTGATTATCTGAGAGTATTATTCATGATCTCTGTGGTTTCAGTGCACTCGGGGTTAACTCTTGCGCTAGCTACAAATCTTAATGCTAGTGCAGAAATTTCACCGAACTTTTGGGATTATGTTCAGTTCAATGTCCAAGCAATTTCGGTGCCTACCTTCGTCTTGATTTCATGTATCTTATTCTCCTCTAAACCTTTCACTTGGCAAAGATTTTCCTCAAGGCAATTAAATCTATTTTATTTGTATCTGTTTTGGGTAGGTACTTGGATGTACTACACAAAACCAGAGTTTGTTTTAGACTTCAGGATCTTGTCTGAATTATTTCTAAGAGGTGGTGGGTGGCAATTCTACTTTTTAGCCGTGATTATTTTAATGACCTGTGTCAACGCACTGTTACTGAGTTCGAAAAAAGTAGTCAGGGTCCTTACCTTTACAGCGTGCATCGGTATTTTTTCATACTTTGAAATTGACACAATAGCAACTCGATCATGGGCTGAATCTCCGAACTACTGGAATCCTTGCTGTTTCTTATTATTGCCGTGTTTTGCCGTATTAGTGAATCAATATAAAGTACGAATTTTACATACCCATAGTGTTACCATCATCATAGCTTTAATATTACTCGCTGTGGCAGTGGCAATAGTCGAGTGGCAATTCGCGATACCTGGGGAATTTCTCCCTAGTGAAAGACGATGGTTGCCAAGACACGCCAGACTATCAGTGCACCTTACTGCACTGGCAGTTGTCATTTGTGCAATGAAATGCAAGCCCAAGCCTCGTCTCCTTATTTCATTTCTCGCGCGTAACTCATTAGGTGTTTACTGTCTTCATGGATTTATATTAGGAGGAGTGTTAACGTTTTTCCAATCCATTATGGGTTCGTATAATCGTGAATTAGCAATCACTGCTGGTTGCGCATTCGTTGTAATTTCTTGCGTGATTGCTTCAGAAGTTTTACGTAAGATATTACAACACAAGATTATCTGATCCAATATGGCATCATGCACATTTGTCATATAGATAAAAGATTGAATATTTCACTCATAATACCTTTTATTTATTCGTTAGTGCTACTCTTTTCGTCCGTAGCCAATGCGCAAAATATGACGATTCTGGTTGATTTTGGGCAAGCAGCCTACAAGACGATTAATCCTGATGCAAAAGGTAACTATTGGAATAATGTTTCTGATGACTTATCTCGACTGAATTTGAGTAACCTCGTCCTTAAAAATGGTCGCAAAACACCCGTAAGCATTGATGTTGCAGGTTTCTCCGGTGGGGCGAACGCGAATGGTACTACCAATCCCGATACCGCATTGCTCCGTTCTTTGGCTATTGCTTCTGCGGCTCGTGATTCTTTTTATGTTTCAGGAAACTCCGTCATGAGAGTAACGTTGAGTCAATTGCCCAAAAATTCGAAATATAAAATTACACTTTTTGGATCTCGCGATGCTACGGAGACGAGAACTACAAAATATGATGTATTGGGTGCTAGAGCATCCACACAATTCTTAGTTACGAGCGGTAGCAAAATTGGCATGCTTCCTGAACTGCATGCGAACAGATCTTCCTCATGTGTTTTTGATCAATTCGAATGTTCTTCGTCTGGTGAAATTACAATAGAAGTTAGAAGAAGTGGTCTGAATTTTGGCTATCTAGGTTCATTGATGCTTGAATTCCTAGATCCGATCAATCTCCCACCTGTTGCATCTTCAAGCATCGTTGCTGGAGCACCGCGTGTTGGAACGAACCTTCGCACGTATTTCAAATATGAGGATGTGGAGGGTGACCCCATGGCGACCGTAGAATACCAATTTGAGAAGGCCACTAACGATCTTGGCTCTGGCCTTTCAGTAGTTCAGAATTGGTCTAATAATAGTGGCTACATTCTTTCTAATACCGATCTCAATTGCTTTTATCGTTGCGGTATTCGTGTGAATCCCACATCCGGATCTGCATCAAATTTTATTTTTTACACGCCATGGTATGGTTCCGTTCGCGATTCTCATTTTACGAGTATATATTTTATTGGTAATAGTTTTACACGGTGGGCAAACATACCGAAACAAACTGAAACTTTAAGTATGGTAGAATCAGGCCCAATTGTAATTGGCGCACAACTTACCGATGGGCAAAACCTGCGGTACCACTGGGATTCAGGTATCGAATCCGATTTCTTACTTACATCTGGTACTCGCTCACGGCGTGAAATATCTACTCGCTCTTGGGAGGTAGTTGTAATCCAACCACATAGTCAAGAATGGATATCATCTTCCTATTCCCAATTTCACAATTATTCTAAATTATTTACAGTATTGGCTGTTGAAAATCAATCTCAAGTATATCTCAATGCGTACTGGCCATGGGCTACCTCGGATATCTCGCAGCAAACTCAAATCAATAACAGTTTTGAACAATTGCGTTCGACGCTTAGCGTAGGTTTGGCAAAACCAGTTCTAATTATTCCGTCCGGTGAGGCATTACGTGCCGTTATATCGTTTTGTGGTAAAGATGAACTAGTTGGTTACAATCGTTCCTCATTCTACCTTGATGAACGTCACCAAAGCGCCCTCGGTGGTTATGTTACTGCATTGACTCACTACGCTACGATTTACAGAAAAAGTCCGGTTGGTATGACATCGAATACATTGAGTGCAAAAGCTGAAAATCAGATCGTTACCTTACCCAGTTCTGTTGCCGCACGTATTCAACAAATCGTATGGGATGTTGTGCAACGCTATCCGAACGCATTATCTGCTTCCACTGCCGAGGTGAATCATAATCCATCGCCATTGCCTCCCCCCGCTTTGGTGGATCCACCATTTGTCGCGGAATCGGGCGTGCCTTCCGATCCTATATTATTGGCATACGCTTTTGCACAAGGAACCCTAGGTTCGTTATCTAGGATAGAAAATCTCCCCCATCCGGATCCAGCTAAGGTGACAGATAGATTTTCTGTAGTATATTCGATGAACCCCATTGCTCTGGCGGATGGTGTCGTTTATAAGCCGCAATGGTCTTATGATTTAAAACGATGGACTGAAACACAACCAGATAACACGATAATAGATGTATCATCAAACAAAGTAACGGTTTCATGGCCATTAACCAGTCGCTGGCGATATTTGCGAGTTCATTTATCGAAGCCATAATCTCGGAGATTATTGTAAGAAATGAATTACTTAATGCGCGCGTGATTTAGTATCTCAATGCCATTTTCTATATCGCGAAATTTCACTTCAATAACTTGTATTGCTACGCAACGATTTTTATGTTATTCAATTCTTGGGAGTTTCTTGTTCTATTACTTATCACTCTCCTGCTCTATTATTTACCTTGGACAAAAGGATGTCACGGTAAAGCTTGGCAGGTGACAGTGGCTTTATTAGCAAGTGTCATTTTCTATGGTTGGGAAGATCCAAAATTACTGGGTATTCTCTCAATTTCTTGTATCGGAAATGCTATCGCAACAGCAAGAATCATCGTATATAAAATCGCAGGAGACGAGCAAAAGGTAAAACGTTGGGTGCGTTTAGCAGTAATTCTCAACCTAGGATTGTTAGCAGTTTTTAAGTATCTGCCATTTCTTGTCGGCATGATGCCGTTTCTTCCTCAAAACTGGATCAGTGCGCTGAAAAATATTCCGTTACCTATCGGAATCTCATTCTACACGTTTCATGGGATCAGCATGATAGTTGATGTCGCCCGTGGCGAGGTCACGCGTGAAAGTGACGCTATGTTATCACGAGGAACACGTTTTTCCAAAGGTGTTCGCGATATTGGATTTTATCTTTTGTTTTTCCCTCAATTGGTAGCTGGGCCTATTGTGAAAGCAAAACAGTTTTGGCCACAAATCTCAGCGAAGCGATGGAGCGACATTCCGTGGGTAAATGTGGTGCGCTACTTGATCTTAGGATTTTTTCTTAAAATGGTGGTTGCGGATAATCTGGCAGAGCAAACGGTAACCCTAACTAAGCCGTGGCTCAGCGACTTAAGTCCGCTAGATTTAATTTTTCTTCTTTATGGATACTCCATGCAAATTTTTGCTGACTTTGCAGGATATTCTTTGATCGCCATCGGATTGGCTGCTTTGTTTGGTTATCAATTCCCAATCAACTTTGATTTTCCCTACCTATCCACGAGTATTACGGAATTTTGGAGGCGATGGCACATGTCCCTCTCAGCGTGGCTTCGTGATTATCTGTATATACCCCTTGGAGGAAATCGGAAGGGCGAGAAAAGAACATACATCAATTTATTTCTTGTGATGTTTTTAGGAGGACTTTGGCACGGCGCGGAATGGAAATTTGCCTTATGGGGCACGCTTCATGGATTGCTGTTAGGAATGGAAAGATTTTGGAATAGACATCGCTCAAAAACTGCAAACCAACAAAAGTCAGGTCTTCGTGCTGTAGCTGGTTGGTTTTATACATTCCATGCTGTGACCCTTCTTTGGTTAACGTTTCTTATGCAAGACATGAATCAAATTGCCTATTTCTTCAGAGAATTGTTGATCCCTGGACGAGTTGTCGGACCTGTTGTCTATAGTTCGATTTTGTTTGGTTCCACTGTGGTAATCTATCATGCCTTTGGCTGGTGGCGTGAACACCGCAAAGACACATTCTCGCAATTTAGAGGCTCATGGAGAGAGGCAGTGCTATACGGAGTCATGCTCTTTCTCTTGTTAACCAATGCAGGCCCGCCACAGGGGTTCATTTATTTCCAATTTTAATTTTAAAATTACGATATGAGTCACGGTTCAGCTTCTAAATTAAAATTCATGACCAGCCTATTATTGTCAGTAGGCGTTTGTTTTTGTATTCAAGCCTATTTTTTTTACATACGAGACGCGGGAACTGGTAAAACTGAATCCAATTACTTTAGTACATTTAGTCGGTTTCAAGCGGGTGCTAAACCCGCAGCAGAGATTGCTTTAGCAGGGTCTTCGATTACGGGAAGATTGCCTGGGAGAGAAATCGGGAATCAAGATATCGCCAATCTAGGTTCCGATGGTGGTTCTGCCATGGATGGATTGCGGCTAATCACAGAGGGAAGAATTGACCCGCCGTCATGGTTAGTCATTGAGGTCAACACGCTCTATCGGGCAGTTTGCGTAGGTGAAACATTGATCTATCAGGGGGCGCAGAGTCCATGGTTTGGTGTCGGAGCTAAGCAGCCATTACTGGGGGCGTCGGCTCGTCCAACAGGTATGTTATACGCGGCGATTCTTCGACGGCCTAAGGTATTAGTGGCTGATGGATTCAAAGTAACTGCGAATGACATTGTGCTTCCCGTTGATAGCTCGCTCGATAAGTTTACCGAGGGAGAAAAAAACACGTTTGATTCTTATTTATCCCAGCTTCAAAGATTGCAAAACCAGGGTGTGAAAATCATTATTGCTAACTATCCTGCTGGCGAAATGACTGAGCGGGAAGAATTTCTGATGAATACTACCTTAGCCGAATTAGGGAAATCGATAAAGTTTTCGTATCTTGATTTACGCAATCAAATTCCTCGACAAGATCTACAATTTACAGATCCCATTCATTTAGCACCTGAGTCTGCCGCAAGAGTTTTGCAGACGATACGCAATTTCTGTATAGAGAATAACTAGAATAATGAGAACTGCATTAATAGGATATACTGGATTCGTTGGCTCTACTTTGGATGCGGAGCTACAACCATCCCATCGTTACCGCTCCACAAACATTGGAGAAATCAGAGGGGAAACATTTGACCATATCATTTGTGCGGGCGTGCAGGCCATGAAGTGGTGGGCCAACAAATTCCCTCAAGAAGATAAAGAGGGGATTATGCGCTTACTTGATGCGCTAGCAGATGTAAAAGCCGATCGATTTACGTTAATTTCATCGATTGATGTCTATCCTTCTCCTAGAGACGTTGATGAATCTACCGTGATCGATCAAACGAATCATCATGCCTATGGGATGCATCGGTTGCTAGTAGAAGAATGGGTGAAGGAACATTTCCCCCATGTTTCTATTCTGCGCTTGCCAGGCTTGTTTGGTCCTGGGTTGAAAAAAAATGTCATATTCGATTTGTTACATGACAACGAACTGGAAAAAGTTCACCCCGATGGATGTTTCCAATACTACGACACTCGATCATTACCTGCCGATATTGAGAAAGCATGGGAAAATGATCTTCCACTTCTGAATCTATCAGCCGAGCCAATTTGCACACATGAAATTCGCGACGTTTTCTTCCCAGGAAAAATGTTAGGAGGAGTAGGGCCCACTCCACCTGGTTATGACATGAAATCAAAATACGCTACAATATGGGGAGGTGATAATGGATATTTATACTCGAAAAAATCCATTTTTGAACAACTGGGTGACTGGCTCAATCGCCAAAATGCATAATACACGGCACCACCTACGAGATTCTGCACGATGAACCACTTAGCATTTTCCCATATCGCTTGGCCGCCAACGGAAGAACCGCAGATGCTAGAGCACCTGAAAGGTCATCAAGTGAAACACTTGGAACTGGCTCCTGTTCGCGCATTCGGAAATCCTTTGGATGCAGATGAATCCTCAGTGCGACGTAGAGCGGAATTCTACCACCAGCATGGATTCCATATCTGTGCGTTTCAAGCGCTTTTATTCGGTTCAGAAGATTTGTATTTGTTTCGAGATGCTGCATCGCGCGAGAAAATGAAGCAATGGCTCATCGCAGTAGGCAAAGTGGCTGGATGGTGTGGTGCATCGGCGATGGTTTTCGGTTCCCCCAAAAATCGCTTGAAAGGCGCTTTATCGAAGCAGCAAGCAAATGAGATTGCTTGCGAATTTTTTCGAGAAATCGGAGATAAAATCGCTTCTTTCGGAACAAAAATTGTGATGGAGGCAAATCCAGCAGAATATGGTGCGGATTACTGCACGAGTTTAAGCGAGGCCGCGGAACTCGTAGCGATGGTCGATTCTCCTGGGTTTTTGCTGCACGTCGATGCAGGTGGGCTGGCTGTAACGGGAGAAGATTTTACTCCTGTCATCCAAAGATACAGCCATTTGATTGGTCATTTTCATGCAAGTCAAATCAACCTTGGTGATTGGGCTGATCCGCATCCCGTCCATCAAGAAATTTCCCAGAGCTTACGATCGGTCAATTATGACAAAATCATTTCCATAGAAATGAGATCCATCGAGCCTTACATAAGCACTATTTCAACTGCGATTGCGCAGGTGAAAAACATTTATTTTTGATTGGGGATTATCAAATGAGGAAAATCTGCCATCGTAACGAATCATGTCGGTAAACCCAAACGTCGTTGTCGTAGGTGGAGGATTTTTTGGCTGTAGTATAGCGTTGATGTTGAAGCAACGCGGCTTGCAGCCTTTAGTCGTTGAGGCGGAAGATGAGCTACTCATGCGTGCTTCACGGGTCAATCAGGCTCGTGTTCATGGAGGCTACCATTATCCTCGTAGCTTGATGACGGCTTATCGATCTCGACACAATTACCAGCGTTTTCGTAGCGTTTACAAAGAGGCTATCGTTGATACATTTACAAAAGTCTATGGCGTAGGTAGAAGATTTTCCAAGGTTACGGCCAATCAATTCGAGGTTTTCATGAAAAGAATTGGCGCTCCGTTGAAGCCAGCGCCTGAAGGTATCACGAAGTTATTTGATTCAAACCTTACCGAGGCGGTTTGGATCGCGGAGGAATGCGCGTTCGATTGCTCACTTTTACGTGAGCGTTGTCAGCGCGATTTAGATCAAGCGGGTATTCCAGTGCGACTTTCCACCCGCGTCGTTTCTGCGGCAAAATGCGATGATGGGTCAGCGCTCGTACGTTTGAGCGATGGTTCTGAGTGGCCCGTAAAAATTGTCATCAATGCGACATATAGCGGATTAAATCTACTTACATCTGGTAGTGGCTTGGATACCATTCCTCTCAAACAAGAACTTGCCGAAATGGCATTAGTGGAACTCCCGCCAAGCTTAGCTGGATTATCCGTCACCATGATGTGTGGTCCATTTTTTTCGTTCATGCCGTATCCTTCAAGGGGATTAACGACCCTGAGTCACGTGCGCTACACGCCTCACCTGCAATGGTTAGAAAGACCTGGAGAAAAAGTTACTGATCCGTATTCCCGATTTCACTCTTTGAAAAAAGAAAGCCATTTCACCTACATGGTCAGCGACGCATCCCGATTCATCCCCGAGTTGCGCAAGGCCCAGTATCGGGATTCGATTTGGGAAGTAAAAACGCTATTACCACAAACAGAGGTCGATGATGGGCGTCCGATTCTTTTCCGCAGAGATCCAGGATTCCCATCGATCATCCATGTTATGGGTGGAAAAATTGACAATATTTTTGATGTTGAAGACGAGCTTGATAATATTTTACAATCTAGCTAGTAGAATAACTAACCCGAAATGGATTCCCATACTGTAATCAGCATAGTCGCCGCTCTTGAAAACGATGCGAGTGTGATCGATCATTTTCTTGATCACTTATCTCAGCAGTTATCCGCGCATTATCGATTTTTTGAAATCATTATAGTCGATGATGGATCAACGGATGATACCCGCAGAATTCTGGAGAAAAAAATGAAAGAAGTCCAACGGGTGAGGTACATGAGATTATCGCGCTCCTTTGGGCGAGACGTCGCCCTTTCGGCGGGAATTGAATCGGCTGTGGGTGACTATGTAGTCACGATGAATCCCACATGTGATCCAGTAGAATGCATTCCCGATTTGGTAGCCAAGTGCAGGACGACGGGTGGCATTGTTCATGGTGTCGCGACAAATCTCAGCGAGAGATCCGTTTTTCGTGAGGTTTTTGGAAATTTATTTCGTAAATATTGCAAAAAACACTTGGGCGTTGAATTGCGCCGAGGTGCCGAGGACTTCCGCGTGATGAGTCGGCAAGCAGTAAATGCATTGCTGCAAGTGCGGGTGCATAGCCGCTATTTACGCGTTCTCACACTTACCTTAGGTTACCAACACGATTTTTTCGATTATGCCATGAAAGAGAGGCGCGATACGTCGTCCTCCGGGTTATTTGTCGCGGAAGTTTCTACGGCTGTTGATCTCCTTGCCGCGAACACAAGACATCCACTGCGTGTCGTAACCCTAGCGGGGATTGCTGGTGCTGCGATTAATCTTGCCTACGCTGCGTATGTGCTGGCGATTTATCTATTAAAACAGAATGTTGCCGAAGGCTGGACGACTTTATCTTTGCAACTAAGCGGCATGTTTTTCTTCTTATGTCTGATCTTGGCGGTTATTAGCGAATATGTAGGGGCAATTCTTGGCGAAGTACGCAGTAGACCCTTGTATTTTATTTCTCACGAAGCCAATAGCTCGGTGCTATTAGAAGATACGGTGCAATCAAGCATCGTTAGGGAGTCCAATGAAAACCCTGAACTATGAGCAATGAGATGAAGGAATTACGTGGAAACGATGACGGCTGTCCGCGCTACGAGGTAGCTTGGGAAAAGCCGAGAGAGAAAAATTTCGTTATCTGCATCTTCGTCATCAACGAAGGTGAGAAAGTGCGCAAGCAGCTACGTGCGATGTCCGCTTATGCGGATCAAGTTGACATAGTTATTGCGGATGGAGGCAGTACAGATGGTTCGCTCGATGAAGCTCTGATGAAAGAAGTTGGTGCCAAGGCATTGCTCGTGAAGCGCGGAAGCGGCAAACTCAGTGCCCAGATGCGTATGGCATTCGATTATGCATTGAGTGAGGGATACGAAGGAGTCATCGTCATTGATGGCAATGGCAAAGACGGACTGGATGGAATTCCGCGCATGGTTACAGAACTGGAAAATGGTCGTGATCACGTGCAAGGAAGTCGCTTCATCGCTGGTGGAATCCATGAAAATACACCTTTGACTCGCCTCCTAGCAGTTCGCCTTCTTCACGCGCCACTCGTCTCTGTGGCTTCGGGGCGATGGCAAACTGATACTACCAATGGCTTTCGGGCTTACAGTCGTTCACTTCTCGAAGATCCGCGCATTGCGACTTTCCGTGCGTGCTTTGATCGCTACCAACTGCATTACCATTTAGCCATTGAATCAGCGCGCCTCGGGTTTTCGTGTAGTGAGGTGCCTGTGTCTCGGAAATATCCCGCCACTGGGAAAACACCTACGAAAATTAACGGTTTTCGTGGATTACAGGCGGTATTACGTCAATTGTTTGCGGTCTGTTTGGGCTATTATCGCAAGCGCAGCAATGATTGATCTATGAAAATTTTGCAAGATGCCATCACTGAAATGCAGTGGTTTCTGCGCTCGATCCATCAGGGTAGCTGCGGCGATGCAGTAGCTCGAATCCTATCGCCTACTGCTCCCGAAGTATGGAAATTGTTAAAATACCTCACCATAGGAGTTCTTTCCGTGGTAGTTTTTTATGCGTTTTTGTATCTATTTCGATTTTTTGCCGCGAATGGGTTTGGTGCAAATCTTGAAGAACATCGATTTTTGTGGAATTCATTCGCTATTTTTTTTGCGTTTATACCAACAAATTTTTTCACATATTTTACGAATCGAAAGTGGGTGTTCGTGGCTGGTCGCCATGAAAGCAAACGAGAATTTTTATTGTTTACGATTGCCGCAGCCGCGAGTTTTATCGTAGGAGAAGTGGGTGTATATTATGCCGTAATTCATACATCGGTGAGCGATTTCCATGTAAGTTTGGTGTTTATTGCGATGACCACATTTTTTAATTACGGATTTAGAAAGAAAATTGTTTTTCATGAATGAATTGACGAACAAAGAGACTCCACAAGCGCGACCCAAGGTGGCATTCGTGACCAATATGCTGCCGCCGTATCGCGTATCGATGTACAACGCCGTGAGTAAAATCACATCGTTTACTGTCATTCTGGATAAAATGAGTGAGTTTAATCGTAGCTGGAAAGTTTCCCCAGAAGACATTCATTTTCCCTACATTTTGCAAAATTGCTTTTCTTTTATCTATCAGAGGAAGCGCGAAGATGTTCAATACTCGGAAAAACGCCAATTTCACTTTTCGCAGAGAACGATCCCACTACTCCATGAGATCAAACCAGATGTGGTGGTGACGATTGAGTATGGACTCAAATCGCTATGGTGTATCCTGTATGGTATCATTTTTGACGTGCCGGTGATTTTAGTCTCCGAGGGCACGAAACACACCGAAGGCTATGTCGGTAGGTTTAAACGATTTTTGCGTAAAATCATCGTTACTCAGTGCGAGCGTTTTTGGTCGAATGGTCCAGAATCCACGGAATTACTGATCGAGTATGGAGCCAGCCCGAGTCGCGTGGATGAAGGAATGACGGGAATCGATACCATTGCGTGGCGGCAACAGGTCGGAAAACAGATGGAAAATCGAGATGCGACTCGCCAAAAATGGAAGATGAAAGGCAAAGTATTATTATTTTCCGGTTCATTGTCGGCGAGAAAAGGAGTGATTCCTCTGGCGAAGGCTTTTGAGCGTTGGTTAGAGGCGAATCCAACGGCTGACGTTACCTTGCTACTTCTTGGCGATGGTGAAAATCGAGCATGGCTGGAGGAGTGGTCGCAGCGATGTCCGGGGGCGAATTTAATCATGCCAGGATTTATTCAAAGAGAGGAATTACCGGCATTTTTTGCGGCAGCGGATTGGGCTGTATTGCCTACAATTGACGACAACTGGCCACTAGCCACTCTGGAAACTACCGTTGCCGGTTTGCCCCAGTTGTTTTCTTGTTATAACGGCGCCACGAGCGATCTCATGAAGGATGGCACGGGAGTCATGATCGATCCGCTAGATCAAGAGAGCTTTGTGCGCGGGCTAGATCATTTTTATTTTTCCGAACAAGGTAGGGTTAGCGAAAACATGATTGATGAATTGTCGCGCTATTATTCGGCAACGATGCAAGCCCAACGCGCCATGCGTTCTTTTCGATTGGCAACAGGGCAAATCGATGCTTGAATCAAGACCGCAAAGCAAACATGCATAGACAGAAAAAAGATTCATTTGTAACGAATTCCCTGCAATTCGCTGATGCGTTGTTGGTGTTTCTTGCATTTTACTTATCTTTCAGTTTGAGAGATCCTATATTGTTATCGCTGCATAAGATCCTCAAACCATTTGGATTTGGTATTATGATTCAAGG
>CAMAYN010000009.1 GCA_945862285.1 Akkermansia muciniphila
ATCGAACTTCTTCCGGGCACAGGAGGTAAAGTCGCACGTGCTGCTGGTCAGCAAGCGATCCTATCCAACCGCGAAGCAGGTTTTGCTCTCGTCAAAATGCCCTCTGGCGAAATTCGTAAGTTCCACGAAAACTGCCTCTGCACCGTTGGTCAGGTCGGCAACCGTGAACACATGAACGAAGTTTCCGGCAAAGCAGGTCGCACTCGCTGGAATGGCGTTCGTCCAACCGTTCGTGGTATGACCATGAACCCTGTTGACCACCCGAACGGTGGTGGTGAAGGCCGCTCCAAATCCGGTGGTGGTCGTAAGCACCTTCTCTCTCCATGGGGTCACGCCAAAGGCGAAAAGACTCGCAACAAGAAGAAAGCATCTGCTATCTTTATCGTTTCTCCACGCACCAAAAAATAATTTTAACTAACCACTACGCAACATGCCTCGTTCGCTGAAAAAAGGTCCATTTATTGACCAGAAGCTCCTTGCCAAAATTGATACCGCTGCAGCTGCTGGCGATCATAAAGCCATCAAAACTTGGAGCCGTAAATCCATGATCACTCCAGACTTCGTCGGGCTGAACTTTGCTGTCCACAACGGCAAAACCTTCGTCCCCGTCTATGTTACGGAAAACATGGTCGGCCACAAGCTCGGTGAATTCGCACCAACACGTATCTTCAAGGCCCACGGCGGTATCGGTAAGAAGTAATTTACATCTCCTGTTTGATCATTATGAAACATACACGCTTCATTCAACCATACCTCGCCACAGCTTTTGCTGTCGTGGTTGGTGGTGCGTGCCTTCACGGTCAAACGGAAGTTCTTGGTGCGCCTGACGCACAATCGGAAATGGCTCTGCTTAAAATGGAAGTGGCAAAACTTCGCATACAGAACCAAACGCTTGCATCCACGATTGTTGATGCAAAACAGTCCGAAGCTAAGATCACAGAAGAACTTAACGAGATTAAACAGCGACTTGCAGCTTTAGGTAAAAATCTCTTAGACGGTGGCAATGATCGCCTCGTCCAAGCTGCTTCCGACCTTCAAGTCATGCAAGAACGCCTCAATGCCACGGAGAAAGCCGCGTTTAACATCGCTTCTGCTGCGCAAAATTACGCAAATGATGCCGTGGTTTCTAATCCCCAACTTCGATTAAAATTAGAAGTTTCCATCAGGGAACTTGACAGCACCATGGGTTTGATTCAAAAACCCCAGCCCGACGTGAAGTCCGGTTCCATTCATCGCGCTGATATAGTCAGCATCGACTCGGAAAGCGGCCTGCTTCTCATCAATTCGGGAGCCAATCAGAATCTCAAAATCGGCATGAACTACTCCATCCAACGTGGCCAGCAAACCTTCGGCAAAGCAATCATTGCCGAAGTACGCCAAAACGTCGCCGGAGCATTTGTCGAACAACTCAATTCACCAGATCAGCAAATACAAATCGGCGACACTCTAGTCCTCAATACCGAATCACGATAATCATTCACACCCTCTTTAATCTACAGATCCAACCAATACCATGGAAGTCAAAAGCACTACAAAATACGTCCGACTATCAGCTAAAAAAGCGCGTGATGTCGCCCGCGCCATCCAAGGCCTGCCCGCTGCAAGCGCCATGGATATTCTGAAATTCACGCCGAAGAAGTCGGCTCAACTCATCAGCAAGACACTCAAAACAGCCATGGCTGATGCTGAGCACAACTTCAGTCTCAATGCCGACCAACTGATCATTAAAGAAGCTACTATTGGTATTGGTCCAGCTTTGAAGAGATTCAAGCCACGAGCCAAAGGTTCCGCCGGTGCCATCCGCCGCCCTACCAGCCATATCTTTATCACTTTGACCGACGAAGCCAAAGCCTAATACTCATACCACACTTTACACTAACACCACGCTACTATGGGACAAAAAGTCAACCCGATCGCCTTCCGCCTCGCCGTCAATAAAGACTGGCGCTCCAAATGGTTTGCCACTGGCAAGGATTACGCGAACAAACTTCACGAGGATCTCGCCGTCCGCGAATACGTCAAGAAGAATCTGCAATTCGCAGGAATTGCAAAAGTTGTCATCGAGCGCGCTTGGAATTCCGTCCGCGTTACTCTTCACTCCGCTCGACCAGGTCTGATCATCGGACGTAAAGGCACAGAGATTGAGCGTATGACTGTGGATATGTCCAAAATTTGCGGCGGTGCACAAGTAAAAATCGATATCCTCGAAATCCGTAAGCCCGAGCTTGAGCCTCAACTCATCGCTGAAAACGTTGCTACACAACTTGAACGTCGTGTTTCTTTCCGCCGTGCCATGAAGCGCTGCATACAAGTCGCCATGGAATTCGGTGCCGAAGGAATTCGTCTCCGCTGCGCAGGACGCCTTGGTGGTGCTGACATCGCTCGCGCCGAGTGGTATCGTGAAGGCAAAGTGCCTCTCCAAACGCTCCGCACGCCGATCGAATACGGATTTGCAGAAGCTCGTACCCTTTTCGGTATCATTGGTGTCAAGTGCTGGATCAATCGCCGCGAAGAAGAAGCTCGTCCCGCCAACTCTGGCGAACGCCGTGAGCGTCGCGAGCGTCGTGACGGACCACCACGTGGTGAGCGTCGCGATAACAACCGCGGTGGCGATCGTCGCTAAGCTGCCTTTTTTAAAATCATCTACACCTTAACAACAACATTATTTAATAGGAGGAAAATCTTATGCCTTTGATGCCCAAACGAACCAAGTTCCGCAAGTCATTCCGCGGTTCACGCGCTGGAAATGCTACTTCCGGAACAACCGTCGCCTTCGGCGACTTCGGCCTACAATCCATGGATCGTGGCTGGATGACCAACAGACAAATCGAAGCCTGCCGTGTTGCGATTAACCGCTTCCTCAAACGGAAAGGAAAAGTCTGGATTCGCATCTTCCCACACAAATCGATCACCGCACGTCCACCCGAAACCCGGATGGGTAAAGGTAAAGGCTCCGTCGAAGCATGGGTCGCCGTGATCCGCCCTGGCAATATGCTGTTCGAAATCGCCGGTGTTCCAGAATCACTAGCCCGCGAAGCGATGCGTCTCGCTTCTTACAAACTCGGTATCAGCACGCGCTTCATCGTCCGCAACCCACACACCTAATCCTTAGCCACTCAATTTTTACTACTATGGCCTCATCTAAAGCTAAAGACCTTCGCGGTTTGTCCGATGCCGACATCACTCGTCGCATCCGTGAGAACAAACTTGAATCCATCAACCTCAAGCTCCAGAAAGCGACTGGTGCTCTACAAAACACCGCTCGCGTTCGCACTCTGCGCCGCGAAAACGCCCTACTTCTGACCCTCCGCAATGAGGCAAAAAACAAAGCGTAATCCCCCAATTTAACCGCAGCAACAACACTCATGAGCGAAACAGCTACCACTACTACGAACCGTAAGACCCGCGTTGGCACTGTGATTTCCGATAAAATGGAAAAAACACTTGTCGTCGCCTACACCGCACGCGTTCCCCACCCACGCTTTAACAAGATCGTCAAACGCACCAAGAAATTCTACGTGCACGATGAAAAAGGCGAAGCAAAAATCGGCGACAAAGTCCGCATCGTCGAATCTCGCCCTACATCAAAATTAAAGCGTTGGGCGCTTGACTCGATTCTCACTCACTAATACATACGCGACCCGCAATCGCATTTTTAAATTATTCAACCTCTACTAACCTCTAACTATGCTTCAAATGGAATCCACTGTTGTCGTCGCAGACAACACCGGCGCTAAAACCGCCAAAATGATCGGCGTAATTGGCAAACGCACGCGCTTTGCTCACGTCGGTGATGTCATCACCGCGCACATTCGCGATTCAATCCCCACAGCCGCAGTCAAAAAAGGCAGCGTGGTTAAAGCCGTTGTCGTCCGCACCAGTGCCCCGATTCGTCGTCCCGATGGTTCAGTTCTCCGCTTCGACACCAACGCCATCGTTGTCATCGACAAAGACAACAACCCACGCGGCACTCGGATCTTTGGTCCCGTAGCTCGTGAACTTCGTGAAAAGTCTTTCATGAAGATCGTTTCCCTAGCCCCTGAAGTTGTCTGATTTCACTTAAACATTTTTCTCGATTCACATGAGCAAAGTCAAAACACACGTCAAAAAAGGTGATACTGTTAAAGTCATCACTGGTCACAAAGACATCAAAGGCAAAGAAGGCACAGTCCTTGCAATCAACGCAAAAAAAGGCACTGTCATTGTCAGCGGTGTGCGCACTGTCACCAAAGCCACACGCAAATCTGAGCAAAATCCCGATGGCGGCCTGCTGCCACAGGATGCTCCCATCCACATCTCCAACGTCCAGAAACTGGGCTAATCTCCGCAAGGAGAAAGCCCGCGCTTAAGCGCAAGCACAACAGGAACAATCCGCGCTGACCCGCTACAAACATACAAAAATGAGCACACCACGCCTACTACAACACTACCGTGAGAAAGCCATACCGGCTCTCAAGGAAAAACTCGGATATACCAATCCGAATTCCGTACCGAAACTCGAAAAAATTGTCGTCACATCTTGCATGGGCAAGGCTCCTGACCGCAAGCTCGCGGTCGAAGACGCGGCAAACGAGATCGCAAAAATCACTGGCCAGAAGCCATCCATCACCTTCTCACGAAAGGCTGTTGCGAACTTCAAGCTGCGCGCCGATGAACCACTTGGTGCCCGCGTTACCCTTCGCGGCTCTCGCATGTGGGAATTCCTCGATCGTTTCATCCACATCGCTTCACCAAACATCCGTGACTTCCGTGGTATTCCTTACAAGTCCTTTGATGGACGTGGGAACTACGCCGTTGGCATCCCTGATCAGTCCATTTTTCCAGAAATTGAAATCGATCAGATCAAACGCACCATCGGCTTTGACCTCATCTTCGTAACTTCCGCCGCCACTGACAAAGAAGGTTTTGAACTTCTGAAATCTCTTGGCATGCCCTTCCGCGAAAACAAACGCGAAACTGAAGGTGAAACCGCAGCCGCTGCTCAAGCCTAATTCTAATACGAAATATCACCACCATGGCCGTTCTTTCCGATCCCATCTCCGATTTCCTCACCCGCTTCAGCAATGCAAGCCGCGCGGGGAATGATTCTTTCACCGCTCCCTACTCCCGTATCAAAGCCGACATCGCCAAAATCCTCCAAGAGGAAGGCTACGTTTGGAGTTACGAGGTTGTTACTACCGAGGGTGCTCCAGTTCTTAAAGTCAAGCCCAAGTACGTTGATGGTCGCGCCGTTGTTACAGGGCTCAAGCGCGAGTCCAAGCCTGGACGTCGCTACTATGTTGGCACAGACGAGATTCCACGTGTCATGTCGGGTCTTGGCATTTCCATCCTATCGACTCCCAAAGGAGTGATGACAGGTGGCCGCGCCAAGAAGGAAAATGTCGGCGGCGAACTACTCGCAACCGTCTGGTAAATTGAACCATCCATTCACCGCTAACTCACATAACATCATGTCACGCGTAGGAGTCAAACCAATCAGCCTTCCCGAAAAAGTTTCCGTCAAAAACGACGCGGGAAATGTCATCGTAGAAGGTCCAAAAGGCAAACTATCATTCTCTCTTCCCACAGGTATTTCACTATCGAGCGAAGAAAACAAAATCACCATCAGCCGTTCCGTGGAATCGGATCGTGTGCAACGTGCCCTTCACGGCACCGCTCGCGCCATCATCAATAATATGATCACGGGCGTTTCCAAAGGCTTTGAGAAAAGCTTGGAAATTCAAGGCGTTGGTTTCCGTGCTGCGGTAAAAGGTAGCGATCTCGATCTTTCCTTAGGTCGTTCCCACCCACTACTGCACCCCATCCCTGCTGGCCTCACCGTCACGGTATCGGATAACACCAAGATTAAAGTAGAAGGTATCGATAAACAACTCGTTGGCCAATTTGCCGCAGAAGTTCGTGGATACTACCCACCAGAGCCATACAAAGGTAAAGGTGTCCGCTACGCTGGTGAACACGTTCGCCGTAAGGAAGGTAAATCCGTCGGTAAATAACCAGGTCACACTAACAAACATCACGCTATACTATTTCCATGAGTACAATCAATCGCAAAGAAATCCGGCAGCGCGTTCACAAGCGCATTCGCCGCAAGGTCGTAGGCACCACGCAACGCCCACGTCTTGCCGTGTATTTCTCCAATCAACACGTTTACGCACAAGTCATCGACGACAGCACACATCGCACCATTTGTTCTGCTTCTACACTCGACAAATCGGTTCAAGGCTCCCAAGCCAACGTCGAGTGCGCCAAGAACATCGGGGCACTGATCGCCGAGCGCGCCAAAGCTGCCAGCATTAGCAACGTAGTCTTCGATCGCGGAGGCCACATTTACCACGGCAAGGTCAAAGCCCTCGCTGAAGCCGCCCGGGAAGCCGGACTCCAATTCTAACATTATCTCTCACATGGTTACTGACTCAGATACTCCCGCTCCCGCACCCGCTCCAGAAAAACAAGCCCTAGGCCCAATCGCTGGCACCTCCACACAAGATCGTCGTGGTCCACGCGAAGGCGGTGGCTTCAACAACGGCAATCGCGATCGCGGTCCACGCCGTGACAATCGCCGCCCTGAAGTGGATGATGGCATCGCCGAAAAAGTGGTATTCATCAATCGTTGCGCCAAAGTCGTAAAAGGTGGTCGCCGCTTCAGCTTCTCTGCGCTCGTCGTCTGTGGCGACAAAGAAGGCAAAGTGGGTCTTGGCTTCGGCAAAGCGAAAGAAGTTTCCGATGCGATCAAAAAAGGTGGTCAAGCCGCTCGCAAGAACCTTACCACTGTTACCATCGTCAACGGCACCGTGCCTCACGAAACCTACGCCGAATTTGGCGGAGGTAAAGTGCTCCTCAAGCCAGCATCTCCCGGAACGGGAATCATCGCTGGTGGTGGCGTCCGCGCCGTATGCGAAGCCGCTGGTGTAAAAGACATCCTTGCCAAATCCATGGGTTCTTCCAACCACGCTAACGTTGTAAAAGCTACCATCAAGGCTCTCTCCGGCCTCCGCACTCGCGAAAACATCTTGTCTTCACGTGGCAAAAAAGTCCGCGACAAAGCGATCTAACTTCATATAATACTATCTCCATCCTACAAGGAACATGAAACTTCACTCACTCTCACCGAATCCCGGTTCTAAACATCGCGTCAAACGTCTTGGCTGCGGCGAAAGCTCTGGTCACGGAAAAACATCCGGCAAAGGCAACAAAGGTCAAAAAGCACGTTCGGGCGGCACAGTCCGCGTAGGCTTCGAAGGCGGTCAGATGCCCCTGCATCGTCGTCTTCCCAAGCGCGGCTTTAACAACTTCGATTACAAAGACGTTGTTGCCCCCGTAAACCTTGCTGCTCTCGAAGCGAACTTCGAGACTGGTGCTACCGTATCCGAAGAATCCCTTCGCGCCTGCGGTCTGGTCAATGGTCGTTGCGACAAGGTGAAAATCCTCGGCACCGGCGATATCACCAAAGCCCTCGTCATCACCGTTGGTGCTGTCAGCGCTACGGCCAAAGAGAAAATCGAAAAGGCCGGTGGTTCCATCCAACTCGCTTAATTGCTTTTCCCTGCTTGCCTGATTGCATTACAAAAAATCTTTTCACTCTCGCGGGGAAGTGCTTGCGCACTTCCTCGTTTTATTTACATTCCCCCTCGCTTGCCCCCAAGCAACCAATTTTTTCTACTCTAAGTCTGTATCATGATCTCCGCATTCGTTAACATTTGGCGTGTCTCCGAGCTACGCGACAGAATTCTTTTCACCCTGTTTATGGTAATCATTGTGCGCCTCGGTGTGCACATTACGATTCCTGGTGTGGACTCCACTGTTCTCGACAACTGGGCCAAAAATTACGGCAACAATGGCCAACAAGGAAATCCGCTCACCGCAATGCTTACCGTCTTCTCCGGTGGTGCTCTACAGCAAGCGGGAATTTTCGCCTTGGGAATCATGCCCTACATTTCTGCCTCCATCATGATTCAGTTGATGACCGCCGTGGTGCCGAAACTCTCGAAACTTTCCCGCGAAGATGGAGGACGTCAAAAAATTTCCCAGTGGACACGCTACCTCGCCCTTGGCATAGCATCGGTTCAGGGATTTTTCCTCGTCCGCACACTGACAAACGCCAACGCGATGGATGGCATTATGCCGGGTATCGGAAAATTCATGGAAACAACTCCATTAGTTCCCAATCAGGACTTTGGATGGTATGCCATATCGCTGCTAATCATTGTCTGCGGCACCATGCTTCTCATGTGGATTGGTGATCAAATGACCGAACGCGGTATCGGTAACGGCACATCGATCATCATCATGGTCAACATCATAAGCTCTCTTCCTGGCGCATTGATTCTGACTTGGAAAACTTTCACTCAAGGAGCAGACAAGAATCCGTTCGATCCGTTGAAACTCGTTTTCATGATTGCCTTCCTCGTGTTCGTTATTGCAGCGGTCATTGCGATCACCCAAGGAACTCGAAAAATTTTAGTGCAATACGCGAAACGTGTGGTTGGTAAAAAACAATTTGGTGGGCAATCGCAGCACATGCCGCTGAAAGTGAACTATGCTGGTGTGATGCCGATTATTTTCGTGTCAGCGATTATTTCGCTGCCTGTGATGTTGTTACAACAAAGTGGCATCCGCGGCAAGTGGGTTGACACACTTGCCAATGCAGTGGGACAAGGATGGCTCTACTACGTGCTGGGCGCGCTCGGTATTTTCTTCTTCTCCTATTTCTGGGTTTCCACGATGTTCCAGCCTTCGCAAATCGCAGAGGACCTGAAACGTAATGGCGGATACATCCCTGGCGTGCGCCCTGGTCAGCCTACGGCTTCGTTTCTCGACTACACCATGACTCGCCTGACATTTGCTGGTGCGATTTTTCTGACCATCATCTTCTTCCTGCCTTACGGTGTATCTGCGATGATGAAACTCCCACAAGGCTCGCCGATTATTCAGTTCTTTGGTGGCACCAGTTTGCTAATTTTAGTTGGTGTGGTGCTTGATGTCATGCGCCAAGTGGAAACGCAACTCCTCCAACGTCACTACGACGGCTTCCTGCGCAAAGGAAAGCTCAAAGGCCGATATGATCGCCTTGCGCAATCAGGAAATACCGCATCTTCCACACTTTTGGTCTATCTAGGCATTATTGTTTCCATTCTTGGTATCGCCGGAGCCATCGTTTGGTTTGCCAATTAATCATTTATATTCGAAAATTGTCGCACTCGCATCTAGGGTGCGACATTTCTTTTTTCTCCTATGGCCAAGCGAAATCAAATTAAATTAAAGTTTGGCAGAGAGCGGGATTTGATGCGCACTGCCTGCGAAACCGCGTCTGTGATTCTACAAGAACTAGCTGCCCATGTGACAGCGGGAATGTCCACGAAGCAACTTGACGAATTCGCAGGAAATCTGATGAAGCTGCGCGAGTGCAAAAGTGCCTTTCTTGGCTATCGAGGCTTTCCTGCACAGACATGCATCTCCCTCAACGAAGAAGTCGTCCACGGTATTGGTCGTCACGATCGGATCATACAAAATGGCGACATCGTGAGCATCGACGTAGGCATTGTAAAAAACGGGTGGATTGGCGATAATGCCGTTACGGTGGCGGTGGGCGCAATTCCTGATGAAACGAAACTCTTACTCGCAGCTACCGAAGAATCACTTTTCCAAGCCATTTCTCGCTGTTTACCAGGGAAACGGCTGGCCGACGTTTGCGGCGCGGTGGAGGATTACGTGAAACCGCGCGGATTTAGCATTGTGCGCGACTTTGTAGGACATGGCGTAGGGCGCGATCTTCATGAGGAACCACAGATTCCGAACTATCGCCCGCAGGGAAAAACGCCGATTCTCGAGCCTGGTATGACCTTAGCCATTGAGCCGATGGTGAATGCCGGCACGGCAGCAATTCGCATCCTCGCTGATCGCTGGACAGTCGTTACCACAGACGCGAAGCCCTCCGCGCACTTTGAGCATACCGTATTGATCACTGATGGAGAGCCAGAAATCCTTACATGGCGACCACGCACAGCGCTTCCAGAGCAATTGGGCATTTCGCTCTAGCGATCGCGTTTGAAATAGGTTCGCAAGGTTCATTCGCTAATAAGTGCGTTTTATCTCGCTTGGAAACCGATTTCCCCTAGTTTTCTTTCACAGAAACAAGCCCTTGCTTGCTTGTCTCATTGTGCGTTGCTACTTTTGGTGCGTGTTACCGTGGTTTGAATCAGGACAATTTCCGTTATATCTCGCGCCGATGGCTGGGGTGACGGATGTGGTATTTCGTCAATTATGCAAGGAGCTTGGAGCCGATGTCATGGTGACGGAATTTGTCTCGGCAGATGGCATCATTCAACGAGATGAATATACTAGGAAATATACCGAATTTCCCGAAGAACAGAGACCTGTGGGAATTCAATTATTCGGCGCCGACGGCGAGAGAATGGGTGAGGCTGCTCGCAAAATCATCGACTGGAAAAAGCCCGATTTCATCGACATCAACTTCGGCTGCCCTGTCAATAAGGTCGTTTCCAAAAACGGGGGTTCTTCTCTGCTAAAGGATTGTCCCGTCTTGGCTTCCGTTGCTGCGGGGGTGGTGCGTGCCGTGAATGGTCAAGTACCAGTTACGGCGAAAATTCGGATCGGCTGGGATTCTGAGTCCATTAATGCGCCGCATGTGTGCCATATCCTCGAGGACTGCGGAATTCAGGCCATCGCCATTCATGGCAGAACGCGCGCGCAAAGTTACAGCGGTCTCGCCGACTGGAATGTCATCGATCAATGCGCTCACCAAGCCAGAGTGCCGATCATTGGCAACGGCGATATTCACACGGGAGCCGATGTGGCCATGCGCAAGCAGAGCACCGCAGTTTCGGGGATTATGATTGGACGCGCAGCAATGCAAAATCCATGGATTTTTCGTGAGGCTAAGCATTTTCTTGCCACATCAGAAATGCCCTGTCCTACCTCACTGGAAGACCGCTGGAAATTAATCCTTCGCCATTGCGCCCTTGCAGTAAATAGCTCACGCTATGGCGGCGAACGTCACGCGATGATTGCCATGCGTGGGCGCTTGATGGCTTATTGCAAGGGCTTTCCAGGAGCTAAGGAAACTCGCTTAAAGCTAACAAAAATCGAATCTCTTGCCGATGTTCACGCTGTTGCGGAGTTTTCCGCTGCGCATTTCCATGATGCAGAGCTAACTCCCCATTCGCCATGAATTATTGTTCCTTCTCGTCGTCGAAGATTTTTCTGCTAGGATTCTTTTGTGCCTTGTGCCAATGCTCCTCACAGCGAGTAATTCCTGACCGCCGGCCACCAGATAGGCGAGCCTTACAAGTCGCAATCGCCCGCAAATGCGCCGTGGTTGTTTCCTCTCAAAAAGATCTCCATCCGTGGTTGAGAAAGGGATTTTCGCGAGAAAATGCTCCCAAAGATGGCCAAGCAGGCACGGCAAGCCCTGTAACTGCCGATGGCTACCTACTGACCGCAGATCATGTGATTCATCAGTATAAAAATCGTTATATCCATGTCGTTTACGGCACCGGTTCTCAATTGCGAATCGCCCAAGCACGCGTTGTTTGGCGTGCTCCGTCAAGTGATTTGGCCCTGCTTCATGCGCCGATCGCCACACCATTTTTTTATCATTTTTCCTCGCCAGATCGTCCGATTGCTGAAGGTACAAGTATTTTTCATGGAGGGCTAAGCACTGGTCTGTCGCCTCTCTATGGCTCGCTCAATGACACAATTCCCTCACAGAATTTTTTCTCTCCCCCACAGCGTTTCCGCATGGACATCCCCCTTGTTCCAGGCGACAGTGGGGGCCCGATACTCGATAACAATGCTCGTCTCATCGGAGTCAATTCTTCCGTCGAGTTTCTCGTTCCCATGGAAACACCCATTTTTACGGAATCTCACGGAGTACGGCCGAATGTGCGTCATATCTTGAAAACTATCGAACGCGATCGCCGTAGATAGTACAACTTTAGCATGCGCTAGCAGGTTTCCTATGTATCAATTTCTGAGTGCGATTATTTTGCTGTTGATCTTGTCGCAGTGCGCCACACATTCGGCTGCTTGGAATACAGGGCGCACGGATTCTTTGGCGGAAAATCAAATCATGCTGGTACTGGAAAAGCCAGAATCGCTGGGCTGGAAGCGCCTACAATACGCCACAGAGCTTCATCCAGAATTTGCATTTTTCTTGGAAAAAATTGGCAAACCAGACTGCATTGCCGAGACCACACAAGGCGATCGTCATTACATGATTTGTTACCAACTTGAGCAACGCCGTGCTTTTTCCTGTCGTTCTATTTTAGATCGACCATCCATCCCCATGCAAGTTTCTGGGCCATACCCCATGTCTCATAAGGAATACTCTACACTTCGTGGATTAAAAAAACGGGCAGAAAGTGAAATGCGCACGAAAAGCGCATCGGAGTAGCCGAGAATCTATCTCTCGATGCGGAATCCTTTAACGCCTTCAAGTGGGGGAATCACTTGCGTAATCATACCCTGAATGTGATGCGCCACGCTCGATTCCTCTGCTAATTCCTGTAAAAACGCCTCAAGTTCGGACGAAGATTCTGCCATACACTGCAACTCCACTGTGCCATCTGGCAAATTCTTCACCCATCCACAGACATCAAACGAAAGGGATGCCTGCTTAGCCGCATCGCGAAATCCTACCCCCTGAACTCTACCGGAAAATATCACTCTTTTCGCAACCATACGCCTGACGCGCCTCGTATTTCAGAGCCAGATTGATTTGTAAACTAAGATATTGTAAAAAAAGTGAACCTTTTTAGAAAAAAATCCGCTTATTTATAAGAGAATGACGTTATATTTATGCATTACGTAAATCAAACAGCTCACTCATGTATCACAAGGGTGCTGATACTTCCCTACATCAGCATCCGCTACCGACGCACGATCTCCCCCCCGTGCGACGGTGGCATCAAAGTTTTTTTCCAAAATTTGCGATTCAAGATGACAAACAGCACGGAAACAAAGAATTTTTTAGATTTTTCTGACTTTCTTCTTGCCAAGTTTGCTCACGCCGCTATTTTCACCGCCCCTTCCTAGGCCGCCTTGAAACAAAGAAAGATTGAGGGGATCTATGCGGCAAATCTTTCATCAGCGCTCTTTCTGATTTAAGAAGAGCAAAAATACAACACACATGATTAACGAACTCATCAATGAAATGGTGGACGCTGGCGTTCACTACGGTCACCAAACGAAAAAATGGAATCCAAAAATGAAGCCTTATCTCCTCAAAGATAAGAGCGGCATTTACATCATCAATCTTGAAAAAACCGTTAAGTGCCTTGACAAAGCCGCGGACTTCCTCGCTGGCGTGGCAGGCAAGGGCAAAAAGATTCTTTTTGTAGGCTGCAAGCGTCAAGCGCAAGAAGCCGTACGTGAAGCGGCAGATGCCACTGGACAAAACTACGTCAATCACCGCTGGCTCGGTGGCATGCTCACCAACATGGCTACCGTTCGCAAGAGCGTAGAGCGTTTACGTTATCTCGAAAACATCGAGAAACAACCCGAGTTCAAGGCCATGTCCAAGAAGGAACTTGCGGCACTCGGACGCGAGCGAGAAAAACTCCTCCGCAACTTGCGCGGGATTCGCAACTTAGACAAAGCTCCAGATGCCATCGTCATTGTTGACTCCGCTAGAGAGTCAATCGCCGTTGCGGAAGCTCGACGCCTCAAGATCCCTATCGTCGCCATCGTCGATACCAATGCTGACCCATCGAAAGTAGAATACCCAATTCCTGCAAACGATGACGCCATCCGTTCGATCCGCATCATCCTACAAAACCTCGTGGACGCCATCGTTGTGGCATCCAAGGCTTAATTCCCTTCTCATGAATGGGGCGGCCTGAAAAAAATCAGCGCCGCCCCTTTTTACTTCAAACCATATACGACCAACCAACAATGATCACTGCACAACTCGTTAAAGAACTCCGCGAAAAAACCAACGCCGGCATGATGGACTGCAAGCGCGCCCTTGAAGAAACCAATGGCGACTTCGATGCCGCCATTACGCTACTACGCGAAAAAGGAATTGCCAAAGCCGTCAAAAAAGCCGACCGCGTTGCCAACGAAGGAACCATTACTGCACGCGTATCCTCTTGCGGCAAATCGGGACTCATTCTCGAAGTTAACTGCGAGACGGATTTCGTTTCTAAGAATGACAATTTCCAAGGATTCGTCAAAGGCCTTGCCGATGCCCTCATCGCATCGGACGCCGCTGACCTTGATGCCGCTAACGCCGTCACCCTCGATGGACTTACCATTGCCGATGGACTCAAAGGAAAGATTACCGAAATCGGAGAAAACCTCCTTTTCCGCAAATACGTTCGCTACGAAGCTCAAGGTGAAGGTGCCATCGCTTCCTACATCCACATGGGTGGTCGCGTCGGTGTTTTGGTGGAACTTGGTGCTATCAAGCCTGAAACAGCGTCGCAAGATGCCTTCAAAGAGTTAGTAAAAGACATCACTCTGCACATCGCAGCATTGAGCCCCCGTGGTCTTGCGGCGGAAGATATTTCTCCGGAAGTTGTTGCCGCAGAGGAGTCGATCTACCGCGCCCAACTTGCCGAACAAGGTAAACCAGAAGCCATGTTTGACAAAATCATTCCCGGCATGATGAAAAAATTCTTTGCCGAAAACTGCCTCTTGGAGCAAGGATTCGTCAAAGACCCTGGCACCTCCGTGAAGGCTCTCCTTGCGGCAAAAGGCAAAGAACTCGGTGACGAGGTTACCCTGCGCCGTTACGTTCGTTTCGGTCTGGGAGAATAATCGTCCCCATCCATCTTGTAGAAAAAACCGCGCCTGTCATGGGTGCGGTTTTTTTGTTGATGCAGCGCGGATGATGGTGAATTAAAGCAAATCATAGGGTTGAGGGAATGACATCGACAAAAAATGGCGATTCTTATTCCCCTCATTTGCGGGAACTTTTGCCCCCATTTGTGGGAATTGTTAGATAGGCAATTTCCTCTAATTTTGTTCTCCGAAACAAAATACTTCCATGAACGCGAAACTCATTATTTCCAGTGCAACAATCTATCTAACAGCAGCAAACCAACTACAAGCACAGTCGGTTTATTTAACATCCAGCTTCACTGGACGAACAGCGGAAGACTGGGTATTTACTCACAGTCTCGGCGAAGGTGCGAGCTTGACCGCGGCAACTAGGAGAGACCCCGATGGACAAGGGTGGCTCCGTTTAACCAATAACGCCGCTCATCAAGCGAGCTTTGTTTATTACAACAAACCCATCCCTACAAAAGCAGGATTGCAGATGGATTTTGATATGACCATCTGGGGCAGCACACGCGAATTAGGCGACGGGATCAGCATTGCACTTTTTTCGACAGAGGGAACACCGATCGCTGGTGGGTATGGAGGCTCGCTGGGGTATGCACAACGAAATAACATCGGCGGTCTAAGTGGAGGTATCCTTGGTGTGGGATTTGATGTTTTTGGAAATTTTTCATCACCCACCGAGGGCCGACTCGGTGGACCGGAGCGTATTCGTAATTCGATCGCTCTCCGTGGAAGCATGGGCGCGGATCCCACCACTGGATACGAATACATTACGGGGGTAACTCCAGAAACCTCTTTCGCAACGCCAAATATCCGCAGCCGTCTCGATGCTTCGATTTACAATGTCCGTCTGCTCATGCCAAATGAAAATCAGTTTACTCTGCAAATGAAATTGTCCGATGAAAGTGATTACGTGACGCTAATCGACGGCATCGATCCAGGCATCGATCTTCCGGATGATATCCGCTTCGGATTCACTGCCGGCACGGGAGGCGCCTACAGTTTTCAAGAAGTCCGAAATATCAGTGTCACCTCATTCACAGGTTCACTCCCCTATCCCGTTCCTGAGCCATCTGCCCTGCTTTTGCTGAGCATCTCGATGACGGGATTGCTCTGTTATCGCCGCCGTAACAATCGAGAAAATTCATACTGACGGGATTTTCACCCTCCGATTTCAGTAACTCCCGATTCAGCGAAAAATCGTAAATCGTGACATGGGTATAAATTTGATTGGTATATATACTAAAGTTGTTATAGTAGTGACGCGATGAATGATTTTTCAGCAATTTTAGCAAAAATGACGACAGCAAAGGTCGCGCAACCTGCCATCGATTCCTTTCAGCATAACTACGAGGCACTGGTGCGAAACGAGTCTGGACTGATTCCTGAGCAAGCCATTCTTCCCGCTATCGATTTACCAAACTGGGACGAGATCGTGACCTCTTGTCCAAACGTCGATGAAGAATTGCTTGGTCAATGCGTTGTCATTAAGCTCAATGGCGGACTCGGGACGAGCATGGGGCTTCAAGCCGCGAAAAGCTTACTCGATGTGCGCGAAGGCACAAATTTTCTCGACATCATGGTGAAGCAAATTCTTTTCCTGCGCGAATCGAGTGGGAAAAAAGTGCGTTTGCTGTTGATGAATAGTTTCAGCACCAGCGAAGATACCTTGCAGCATCTTCTGCGATACGAGGCTAATGGACTCTCCGCCGCGTCGGAAGTCGAATTAATGCAAAATCAAGCACCGAAGCTCGATGCCGCCACCCTGCAACCCGCTTCATGGCCGCAGGATCCAGAACTGGAATGGTGTCCTCCTGGACATGGCGATCTCTACCCCGCCCTTCTCGGAAGCGGTTGGCTGGAAAAACTCCTCGCCGCCGGGGTGAAATACGCATTTGTTTCCAATTCTGACAATCTAGGCGCGGTGCTTGAACCAGCACTTCTGCAGTATTTCGCCAATAGCGGTAGCCCGTTTTTAATGGAAGTTACGCGGCGCACTCCTGCCGATAAAAAAGGCGGTCACCTCGCTGTGCGAAAGTCCGATGGTCAACTCCTTCTGCGAGAAGTAGCGCAGTGCCCAAGCGATGATTTAGATGCATTTCAGGATATCAATACGCACCAATATTTTAACACCAACAATCTTTGGCTACGTCTCGATGTTTTGATGGAAACCCTTCAGCGGAATAAGGGTATTTTGCCGTTGCCGATGATCGTGAATCGTAAGACCATTGATCCCAGAGATAAAAATTCCACACCCGTCATTCAGCTTGAAGTCGCCATGGGTGCTGCCATTGAATGTTTTCAAGGTGCCTCTGCCATTGAGATCCCACGTAGCCGATTCGCGCCCGTAAAAACGACTGCCGATCTTTTCTGTCTGCGCTCTGATGCCTACGTCGTCGGCAATGACGGACGGGTGATGCTACATCCTGATCGCAAGGGCGTGCCGCCAAACGTCGTCATGGATGATCACTATAAACTTGTTGATTCCATCGCTGCCATCGGAATGCCCTCGCTCATCGGATGTGGAACGCTGAAAATGACGGGATTATTGAATTTCGCCGATGGTGTGATCATTCGCGGAAATGTCTCATTCGTCAATTCCTCTAACGCACCTGTAACCATTTCAGCAGGTACTTATGAAAATGCCGATTTTTCATGGTAAAATACGATCCATGACATAAAAATTTGAAAAAAATCTGCCAGATTTAAGTAACTAAACCTATGACATCAGAGACTGTAAAACGCAGCATTTATCTAACGCTTCTTTCGTCTTTGTTTCCCGTGCCGCTTATGGCGCAGGAGCCAGACTTTATTCATGATGTAGTCCCCATCTTGAAAAAGCACTGCGCGGAATGCCACACAGCAGGCAAGCACAAAGGTGGCTTTACCATGAACACGCGCGAGGAACTCATGAAGGAAAATGACGACGGCTTCGTCCTTATTCCCGGAGATGCTTCGAATAGCCTATTAGTGGATTTAATCACGACAGATGACGAAGACCTGCGTATGCCGCCAAAGGGAAAAGGCCTTGTCGATAAGGAAGTCGCCGTCATTTCTGCATGGATCAATGCCGGAGCAAAATGGGATCCCACTTTCACTTTTGAGAAAAAAACCTACGAGCCACCCCTTGCGCCGCGCCGTCCCGAGTTACCCGCTGCGAAAAAAGGTCGCGAGCACCCCATCGACCGCATTCTTGATGCCCACCTTACTAAGGAAAAATCCAGCGCATCCTCACCCATCGATGACGAAGGTTTTGTCCGCCGCATCCATCTCGACATCGTAGGCTTGTTGCCAACGCGTGAGGTCACTGAGTCCTTCGTTGCTGATCCATCACCCGATAAGCGCGCCAAAATCATCGCCAGCTTACTCGCCAATAACGAAGCATATACCGGCCATTGGCTCACATTTTGGAATGATCTTCTGCGCAACGACTACGCCGGCACAGGTTACATCGACGGCGGCCGCAAGCAAATTAGCCAATGGCTCTACAAATCCCTTCTCGAGAATAAACCCTACAATCGATTTGCCGCAGAACTCATCGCTCCCGTGAAAGGTAGCGAAGGCTTTGCCCATGGCATTAAATGGCGTGGCGAAGTGAGTGCAGGACAAACAGTGCCCATCCAATACGCACAATCCGTCGGACAGACCTTCCTCGGCATCAATCTCAAATGCGCCTCCTGCCACGATTCCTTCACAGATCGTTGGAAACTCACTGACTCCTACGGACTAGCTGCGGCGTTTTCTAACGAAAAAATCGAAATCGCTCGTTGCGATAAACCAACAGGAAAAATCGCCGAACCCTACTGGCTTTTCCCCGAACTCGGAAAAATCGATGCCTCCAAGCCTGTCAATGAACGCCTCGCCCAAGTCGCTAAGCTCACCACCATGCCACAAAATGGACGATTTTCTCGCACCATCGTCAATCGCCTCTGGCACCGACTTATGGGGCGCGGCATCGTTCATCCCGTCGATGCCATGGGCTCCGAGCCATGGAACGCTGACCTCCTCGACCACCTCGCCACATACCTTGTGGACAACGGCTACGACCTGAAAAAAACCATCGCTCACATCACGTCCTCGCACGCCTATCAGTCGCAATCACAAGTACTTGCCTCTGACGACGAATCAAAATGGAAATACACCGGTCCACGCTCCAAGCGCATGACCGCAGAGCAATTCGTCGATGCCATTTGGCAAATTACCGGCACCACACCTGCGAAGGCCGACTTCGCACCGCCATCACCCATCCAACAAGTGCGCGCTTCTTTGATGAAGTCCAATTTGCTGATGCGCTCCCTTGGTCGCCCCAACCGCGAACAAATTGTCACCTCACGCCCGAACGATCTCACCACGCTCGAAGCCATGGATTTGAACAATGGCGGCATTCTAACCCAACTTCTGGAAAAAGGCGCACAACATCTGCTAGCAAAAAATAACAACGATAGCAAACTCATCGCCAACGACATTTTCCTACAAGCCCTAAGCCGCAAGCCAACAGCCGAGGAAGCACAAATCATCCGCCAAACCCTCGGCGAAAAACCAGACCCATCCACCGTCCAAGATCTCCTCTGGAGCATCCTCGTCCTCCCTGAATTCCAACTCGTTCGATAAATTATGCAACAATTCCACAACCGCCGCGATTTCCTCAAAGCCATGAGCGCCTCCACCGCCGCCGCGTGGATGGCGAATGCGCCCCGACTCTTTGCTGATCAGGTAAAACACCCCGCTGCTAAGGCCGATAGCGTCATCCTCCTGTGGATGGCCGGCGGCATGGCGGCACCAGAAACCTTCGACCCCAAACGCTACCAGCCTTTTGAAAAAGGCACCCCCATGTCGAAGATTCTTAGCACTTTCCCTTCCATTCCTACCGCTGTTGATGGCATCCGCTTCTGCCAAGGATTAGAAAACATCGCCTCCGTCATGGATCGCGGCACACTCATCCGCTCCGCCATTCAGCCTGACCTTGGCTCCATTCTCCACTCCCGCCACCAATACCACTGGCATACTGGCTACGTGCCACCACAAACTGTCGCCGCACCGCACATCGGCGCTTGGATGGCGAAAGTCCTCGGCCCACTCAATCCCGTCATGCCTGCCTTCATTAACATCGGACAACGACTCGAAGGCGTCGGCGAAAGCGAAGAACTCAAAGCCTTCACCACCGCAGGCTTCTTCGGCTCCGAATTCGGCCCCATGAACCTGCCTTACCCCGATCAAGCCGCCGCTTCCGTTCGCCCCCCCGGTGGCATGACCCCGCAGCGCTTCCAGAGCCGTAGGAAAATGCTCAACCAACTCCTTGAAAAATCGCCCCATCGCGACTACATCTCGGATCACCAGCAAGAATCCATGCTGCGCTCCCTAGAAAACGCCCACCGCCTGCTTTCTTCCAAGGAGCGAGATGCCTTCGACATCACCCTTGAGAAAAAAGAAATTTTCGATGAATACAACACGGGGCGCTTCGGACAAGGTTGCCTGCTCGCCCGCCGCCTCGTCGAAAATGGAGCCCGCTTTGTGGAAGTCACAACCGAATACGTGCCATTCTTCCAATGGGACACTCACAAAAACGGTCACGATGTCGCATCCCAGATGCACAAAGAGATCGATCGCCCCATCGCCCGCTTGATCAAAGACCTCGAAGAACGGAAATTGCTCGATCGCACCCTCGTCATCGTTGCGAGCGAATTCTCCCGCGATGCCATGATGGAAGGCGGCCCAGGCTCCAAGGCGAAAGACCAAGCCACCGTCAAAGGTGACACGCTCGAAAGCCCTGCGCACTACGGTCTGCACCGCCATTTCACCCAAGGTTCTAGCGTCTTACTGTTTGGCGGCGGCATGAAAAAAGGTCACCTCCACGGCGAGACGGCTGATGAAAGACCACTCGTTGCCATCAAAGATCCCGTCACCATTTCCGACCTTCACGCCACCATCTTCACCGCCATGGGCATCAGTCCCAAGACTGTTTACGATGTGGAACAACGTCCCTTCTACGCCACCCTCGATGGCAAAGGCGTACCCGTGAGCTCTGTCTTTGCCTGAAGCAAGCAGGAACTGTGATCCGTCAGGAATGCCGCTACGGTTTCTCGGGCGGCAGCGTGGGAACTGTTTCATCCGTCCTCTCGATTTTTCGATTCCATGGTTGGCCAGGCGGGTTAGCCGTCGGATTACTGCGGTTCGCCTCCTTGCCATCCGCACCTTGATAGGTGAACATGTCCGACGGATCGCGCAGTTGTGCCTGCAATCCTTGATTGACTGGAGCCTCTTTTTTCTCTTCGACCGGCGCGCTAGGAGCTTCCGTCACCGTTGGAATCATCTCCTTCACGGGCGGACGATCCGCACAAGAGCCGATGACAAAACAAAACAAATTCAAAAAGAAAAACTGATACTGTTTCACGCCCGTCATCCTAGTATCACGAAGTAAAAATACAACCACCAATATGGAAAGATTCCTACAGATAGGAAGAGATTGGGCCAAATCAATCGCGCCATTTGTGCCTACTTTTTTGCAATGATCGATAGGAGAATTTTCCTCAATAAATCCAACGGGATTACGCCTCAAAGCCTAGGTGGCCCGTCGGAAGCCTAGCGACCATTGGTAGAAGAGTTGTCACCGCGCATCTTGATGTATTTCTAGTTATACTGCGATTCCATCGCCGAATTCTTCCTTCGAATAATCAAGACTCGCAACACCGCCGTAGGCGCCAGCCGTAATTTACCGACTCAACCCCTTGTGTTACTTAGTTTCCTTTGCGGTTATCTCTTCTTCATCCATAGCGCTACGAATGACTGGCCAAATGTTCGATCCTTTGATCACGCCCCCCGCCCGCCCCGCCCACAGTTTCGATATATCAGCCCGAAACGTCGTTATATCACTCCCCCCCTAAGCCCCATCACTCCCCCCTCCACAAATCCCCTTGATATAACGACGATTCGTAAAATATCTAAGAAAATCACTTGAAATTCCAACACAAATCCAAAACACTCCTCCCGTCATTCCCATTTGATATAACATTCCGATGGGATACTAATTTAACTGTTAGCCAAATGAAACTGTTGCAACACCTATTTGCGGGAGGCGTATACATACTGTTGGTAGCCTGTTCCGTCTGTGATGACAGGTGCTCATCGAGATGTCAGGAGTATTTCGATTCCCATCAGACTGCAAGGCAGGGAGGTGTCAAAGCGGAACAAGACATTATCAACGAAGGATACAAGATCTACCGATACGACATGCCTCCTATTCGGACCGGAGCTTGGTCGAGATATTACGCCCGATACGAACACTTCGGGATCGAAGAACTAGGGGGTGGCTTGACTGGAGTTCCAACACTTGAATTTATGAAGGCGTATAACAAAAAAATGGATTCCTCCCTGCGCTCAAGATACGGGGCAGAGTATTTGAAGTATCGGTCATATCTCATCCCTGGGCCTAACGACCTACCCTGCAAATTTGACTAGACGGCTAACAAGACGCATCATCCAACCACTAGGAGCCGTTCTGTTTCCATGACTTTCCGTAACTACAACATCAACCCCGTGATCAAAGTGCGCCCTCGCTCCTAGCGGTGGATGTGCTAGACGTTCTCTCAAAGAAATGAAGAGCCTTCCTCAAGCACCTAATTCGCTGACTCACGGCGAAGTCAGCTTGGTGTTCGACCGAATGACCGATGGCGATGAGACACGAGGATTTGTCCCGGGATATCATTTCAAGATACTCAACAACAAGGCCGTCGAGGTTGGCCACCTGAATTTCAGAATTGGCGATACAGCTCATGTTAAGTATGCTGCTGGTCATATAGGCTATGAAGTTGCCGAGAATTTCAGAGGGCATGGATACGCTGCCGATGCATGTTTTGCACTGGCTCCATGGATAGCCCAGATTTCACCCGAGGTTCTTATCACTGTTGATCCATCCAATACGCCAAGTATTCGGACTATTGAGCGCATTGGTGCGAGCTTCATAGATGAAGTGGATGTTCCTGAGGGCGATCCACATTTTCTAAGAGGATCTTTACGTAAGCGACGTTATCGCTGGAATCCAACAGAAAGAGAACAAGTCGCTCCATCCAACCGCTAGGAGCCGCCCAGTTTATATGTCTTTTCCTAACTATAACCTCAACCTCAACCCCGTGATCGACGCTCGCCCCCGCTGATAGGGTTGCGTGCTCTTTGACGTTCGATAAAATATTCCAATCGATGAACAAAGGCTTTTTTCAATACGGATTCGGTGCAAAAGAGCTAAACGATCCAAGATATGAAGAATACTTGTTGGCAGATCGCAACGGACTCCAGCACCTCAGATCAAAAATCGACGAAGTTTTAGATGGTGCGGATGAAGTTGCATTTGATTCGGAGGAGGTTTCCACAGAACTCGCAGGCATTAGAATAGCTGGTTGCTATAACCCGCCCAAGATCAAATCCAGCGAGAGCAGTGTGCTAATTAACTTTGGTTGCATTGCCCTAGCGATAATAGCGCTAGGAGTCTTTATTCTTGGAGTATGGAAGGTAGTTGAACTGGCATTAAGGTAATTCCAAGAAGAAATCGAACAATCCGCATCATCCAACCACTAGGAGCCGCCCTGTTTCGATGATTTTCCCTGACTACAGCTCAAATCCGTGAACGACGCGCGCCCTCGCTCATTGTTCGGATCTTGGTTGTCTCTTTTTTTATTTTTTTGGGCGAATTGCGTACCAGATTCATGTCCAACAAATTCATTGCCAATGATGAAAATTTGCTCTTAAAGTCTTACACAACTTAAACACATCTTATGAAAATTTTCCTCCTATCCCTGCTGGCGTCTGTCATTCATGTTTACGCGGAACATCCTGTTTCGTTGACGGAGCAGAAGCCTGTGTCGATTACCAAGTGCCCTGATGGAGCATATCTCGTCGATTTTGGTAAGGTCGCATTTGCTAATATTCAGTTAAGCCCGCCTGAAAGTACAACCGAGGAACTTACGATTCACTTTGGTGAGGCTTTTGATAAAAATGTACGGAGGATCAATCGCAAACCTCCCGGAACCGTGCGCTACAACTTGGCTAAAATCAAACTTGCGGGGGCCAAGTCGATCATTGTCGCCCCCCCAGCGGATGCGCGAAATACCGAGACCAAAACAGACAAACACCCTCCGGCAATTCTTACGCCGCCTGAATGGGGGGTGATTTTACCATTTCGTTGGGTCGAAATCGAGGGCTGGCCAGGGGATCTGAAACCAGAGCATATCACTCGTCGGGCGGCATTTGCTACTGCGTGGAATGATGAAGATTCGCGCTTTACTTCATCGAATGACACGCTGAACAAGATCTGGAATCTTTGTAAATATTCCATTCAGGCCACGACATTTGCAGGAGTTTACGTGGATGGAGATCGCGAGCGTATCCCCTATGAAGCGGATGCTTACATCAATCAACTCTGCCACTACTATACCTCATTTGATTCAGACTTTGCTCGCCGCTCGTATGATTACCTGATCAATTATGGAACATGGCCTACCGAATGGGCTCCGCACATGGTATTTATTGCTCACGCGGATTGGATGCGAAATGGCGATGCGAAATGGCTTGCGGCGCGCTACGAGAAGCTCAAAACAAAAACATTACTTGAGCGAGCGGGGCTCGATGGGCTGATTAAATCCACCAAAAAACATATGACCAAGGGCGACATCGTTGACTGGCCGCATACGGAGCGTGATGGCTATGTTTTTACTCATACAAATACCGTGGTGAATGCTTTTCACATCAAAGCTCTGCGCGATATGGGAGACATTGCCGAAGCGATCGGTAAAATGGACGAAGCGAAACATTTTCGCACTCTTGCCGCGCAGAAGCTTGTTACCTTCCAGAAAAACCTGTTCAATGAAGCGAAAGGAAATTACCGCGATGGCATAGGCACAGATCATTCATCTCAACACGCGAATTTTTTCCCGCTGGCCTTTGGATTAGTCCCGCAAGATAAAAAGGACGGAGTGATTCGGTTCATTAGCAATAAGGGTATGAACTGCTCCGTTTATGCCTCGCAGTATTTCATGGAAGCGCTTTTCCAGAATGGTGCCGATGCAGAAGCGATGAATCTCATTCTTGCGGATCATGATCGTAGCTGGAAGCACATGCTCAACACAGGCACCACCATTACTTACGAAGCATGGGATCAGAAATACAAGCCTAACCAAGATTGGAATCATGCTTGGGGTGCGGCACCGGCCAATCTTTTGCCGCGTTTTGTGCTCGGTGCGCAAGCACTCAAGCCAGGCTGGGGAAAAGCGCTGATCCGTCCCCATATTGCCAAGTTGAGTTCCGCATCTGGAAAAATCCCTACCCCCAAAGGTGCCATTCTGGTGGATTGGAAAAACAAGGAAACCTTTACGATTTCGATCACGCTCCCCGATGGCATGACGGCACAAGTTGAACTCCCTGCCACCCCTGGTTCACAGGGCGTATCTGTGAATGGAACACCTGCCAAAGCGGTGCGTAAAATGAATCGCTGGGTGTTAGAACAAGAAATCTCAGGTAAAGTTAATCTAACTGTTACGAAATAAACTTATCTGCCATCGATCAGCGATACGGTGGGTATTCTGGCATGATGAAAGGATGAATCCCGCCATCAGCCCGCGGTAGCAAGAGCATGTAGCGGCGATACGCCACTTTTGCAGGCCAGCGAGTATCACAAAATGGCTCCCACTGATCTGCTTTCGAGTCTTTTTTAGCGGCGAGCGTGATTTGGGACATTTCTGGTTCAGTATCGATGCCGGGCTGTACAATTTCCGTTTTTCCGGGATTGATCTGCACGGATTTGCCCCCAAAAACACCAGCAACGATTTGGTTGGAAAAATTTTGCACAAGAACCTTGCCATCGCCGAATCGTTCCTTTGCTCCATCGAGCATGATGACCCGGTAAGGTTGGCTCGCATCGGGTTTCGCATTGGGGTCGGTGACTTTCGGAGTGAGGATGGCAATTGCGGTATCCGAGTCAGGCAAGCTAAAGGCGGTCAATGGTTTGACCTCTAGGGTATCCTTGATTTTCTGAGCTGGACCACAGAAATTGTCATTCTTTTTCGGCGGCGCCGGGTCTAAGGCAATGCACAGATCACGTGTAGCAAAGCCCATGACATCACTGATCGTTTGCGTGGCCACTGTGATGCGCCAGCGGGCTAGCCAAACTTCGCCGCTTTTTTCTGCGATGATGAGATTTTCCATGCCTTTGACTTCGCCTACACAGAGCAAGCGTAAGCTATGGGGCGATGGTTTTTTTTCTGCCTCTTGTGCAAGGAGTAATGGAGAAAAAACGGCGAAAATGAGTGTGAGAAATTTTTTCATAACGTAGGGAAAAACGATTTAGACCTCCTCGCGTTTCAGCCATTGAAAGCGGCGGATTTCAAAGCGTCGACCAAAGAGTCGATTCAGTGGACTGGTGAGTGAAGCACGAGCAACCGTGAGTTGGTCAGCTGGATCGACGTAGGAAGAAGTTCTCTGAATCAACGCCTCGCACCATGCTTCTGCTAGGATGTTTCCTTGAGAATCAGTAGCAGAACCGTAAGCACGAATGCGGAAAGTGTCGCCGCGCACGGTAAGTTGATTGGCCACCGAAGCGAGGACATCGGATTGCATGATATAGCCAGGAATGCCCACGGCACGGGATAGGCCACCGCGCGTATTGCCTACGGCACTGCCGGGTAATCCAGCGAAATTGGCCGCGGAAATGGAACGCGTTCCTTGCTTAAGGTTTTGGTTGAGGCTTGTGGATTCGATGGCAGCTTGCACGGCGCCCATGAGTTGGGTATCGCCCGTGCCGCTAACGCGGCGATTGAGGAAGTCCGCCAGTGAAAGGAAGGGACCACGCGATTTTACTTCAACGACGATTTGTTCTGCTAGGTTTTGAATTTCTGAATCACTCAGAGCACGGAAGCCTGACCACTGTTGAATCTCCGTAGTTGAGTTCATGGGAGCAGCGGCTCCTGTGGTGACGATTCCGGTAGCGCCAACGGGTGTTTTTTGTGCGTTGGCAAAGATTTGCCCACTGCTATTGCGACGTTCCTGGTCTCGTGCGCTCGATAAAAGTGCCGCCCATGCCTTAACGCTTGTGGAATTGACATTAAATGCACCATCGAGATAGACATACGCACCTACTAAGGACATGGCGTCAGCATTCAGTCCAGAGCCTGACTTTAAGCGAGTTAGCGCGTCATTGGGATTGCCAGCAGGCACAATGCGAGGGTTCATTAGGCGTGAATTTTTTTCCGTGCGTGATTTTTCAAAGAAATCAGTGAGAACATTGACGATCCCTCGGCGATCCGCAAAAGGTGCTCCGGCGGGAATCTTGGCGCCATCGTGAATGCTACTACAAAACCATGAATCAAATAACGCGGAATTTGTGAGGTAAGAATGATCAAAGCTGGGTACATTTATGTTCTGACCACTATAAAATGGCCCCGTACCTGTTACCGCGTTCGGCGCAACAAAAGGCGACGCAAATGAATTACCAATGGCTCTCTGAATTTGTGGTGCTGCGTAACTTACTGCGGAAAAGGCAATATCCGATGACTGGAATTTCTCGTTGCCGTTTAAACCATCGGACTGGAGTCCATCCAGACCTTTTGATATGCGTTCCGCTGTCTGTGCATATCGATCAGCAAAGCCATTCGCGATGGCATGGCTAAGCGACATCAGGGAAAGAGTCGGAGCGACATCGAGCTGCCTTGAGGCAACGGTTGTCACACCTCTTTCAATCGTATGCCCACCGCCAAAGCGCCCTTGATCTTTACGATTGATATCAAGCAATGGTGAGTCGTAGGAAAGTGGCAGAGGGTCGGCGCGCCAGAAGATTTGCGTAGGATGATTGATTGTTGCTGAGGTGCCGCGAAAAGTACGCGAAAGAATCGTATGGTTGCTCATTAAATTAGGCACGGAGGGGAAAGCATCCATTGTCGTGCTGGATGACTGTTCCGCATTGAGATAATGCCCAAAAATCATGAATGGCTTAGGAGAGCCGACATAATCCTGAACTGTCAGGCGCTGGGTAGACCGGCAACTGGGGAAGTAGAGCGGATCAGGATTCGTGAAATCGATAGAACCAGGGACAGCAGTGGATCCAATCGCCAAACCTCCATTGCCTCCACTCGCTTGGGAACCAGCAGCGCGAATCCCAATCCACTGATTGCAGTATGTGCGAGTTGTTCCAGAACCGAAGCTATCCTTGTCTGGTGTTACAATAAATTCGATGCGATCCGTAGGATTGAGATTCCTCGCGCCAAAGTTGGCATCAATGAGAGATTGGCGTCCAGGCCCCCAGCCTGGCGAAAGATTCACATTCGGATTCGTGGATGCCACATTGGCGTAGGTTTGCGCGCGATCATGGCCAAAGATTTTACATTCACCTGGTTCGAGAGTATAGCCTGTAGAAGTTCCTGACTGAGCCAGTCCGCCAATATTCCCGCGCAACCATTGAAAGGTGCGATGTCCGAAGTTGTTATTTGATGTTTGCCATCCACCCCGGTTAAGAGCATAAGTATTTGATCCTGCAGTAGATTGCGCCGGCAAAGAAACTGGATTCCCTTCCGCATTTGTGACATTCCATTGCACTTTAAAGGGAACAGAAAGAAGCTGTACGGCATAACTTGCCCCGGGAGGGATGACCACCCGCACGTTATTGGGGTTCCACATTTTTACCAAAGCATCCATTTGCAACAACATGCGAAATTTTCCCGCACTTTGCGGTTCTGGTTGGGCAGAGAAAGAAAAAATGAATTGCACAGAAGCGAATACGGGCTTGCTGTAAGAATACCAAGGATCTGATAAAGCTCTGCGGCGAAAATCCGTAGCACCAGAATTTTCCGCACCACTCATCGCTAGCAATTCAGGACCAGCGCTGGACCAGCGTAAATTCCGATAGAGATTGGAGTAAATCCACAACTCCTCCATATTGATCCCTGGCTGCTCGGTGGCATTGCCAAAATTGCCCAGCATGTTGGATGCGGCTTGGGTGTGTTGGCTATCGTTGATGAGCTGCCCGTTACGCACGGTAAAATCGTTCACGCGACCATTCGCTTTGTAGAGGGGGAGATTTTCTACTGACCTTCGACCCGATTGTGAAAATAGTGAGTAGTCGTACTTGAAACGTCCCCGCGTAACGTCAACAGGAAGACCGAGACTTGAGACGGAGACATCATGATATAAAGAAGTGGCAGCAGCATTACGCAAGCTCAATTGGCCTTCCGTAATCAACGCACCACGAGTCGGATCATTTAATGTAATTTGACCTAGTGAAGCTAACGAAGTGGTATTGACCGTTTGTGCGGAATTCGGGGCAAGTAAGTGATCTGCAAGATTGGCAAAGTCCGGTCTGACATTGCCAGAAGTGACATGCGCTTTTTGGGACTCATCGCTACTCCACCATGCGCATCTTCCAGAAGTGGACGCGGTAGTAACCGCAACACTGGGCGCCCGTACTTCCGTGACGCTGTCGCCACCATTGCGGCGCGACACATCACTCAGCAGCATGACTTCATTGGGCTGGATGCTATCGACAAACGAAAGACTGCCCGCTTGATTAAGCGGCAGAGGAACGAGCCATTGTTGAAAAGTAGGATCGGGGCGATTGATATGACCATTTGTGGCATTCCATGCATCATAAACTCCCGTCCAGCGCGCATGCGTGGAGGAAAGATCTGTTTTTTGTGCCGCAGGCACGGAGATCCTGCCGTCTGGCCCCATGGTCACTTGCAATTGCCCGATCGCCTGCATGAGAGCCATGCGGGCATTTGTCTTTGCTTGCGCCATAGCAGAGGATTTTGACGACGCGCGAATTTCCACAGATGACAACGACAATAGTCCTATGGCAATCATAGCCAATAGCACCATCATGCTAAGGGTAATGACCAATGTGAAGCCAAGTTTATGCTGACTTTTTTTAAAATGGGTTTTCATAACGACGAGCAAGATGGTTAAACTTGCTGTATTGACAATGAATATTTTTTATCAAAGCGTCAAGAAATTTTCCCGAATGCAATACTGTATGACAGAGAAAACACAATTACTGCGGTAACAACTGAAAAACAAAGGGTTCGCTCCGGCTTTCTGTACTAAAAATTAGCGAGGATTAACTTCAAGGAGAGCCTTCTTTTCTTTCTCGGCTGGCGAAGTGAAAACAACGTGATTCCATGTAGGTTTCGCGATGGAACCAGTTCCGTGGAATTGAAATAGCCCTTTAATGATGGGAGAAAGTGGCCAAGTAATGAAGCCAATGATGCCGCGGGCATTCATGCGCATAGTCATATCGATGGTTTGATTGCCTAAATCGACTTTCCCATTTCCGGTAAACTTCAGATTCGAGGTCTGGGTGACGAAGTCGGATGTTTCCATGATTCCCTGAGTGATGGTAAAGTTCGCAAATGCATCTTTCGCTTTCTCGAATCCAATCCTTTTTTTATCGTCCACCATACCGGATACGAGGTCAGAGAGTGGCCCAAAGAGCGGAACGGCAAAAAGTTCGCCTTTTTCTAAATTGCAGAGACCATCGCCTTCGAGAGACACAGTGCCGCGATTATCTCCTTTCAGGCTGATTTTCCCCGTGAGCTTGCCGTAGCCTTGCTCTTTGAATTGATGCGTTTTGGCAATTTCTTCCATCAACATCCCCTGCCATGTCGCATCAACGGAGTAGGCATTATTCTTGCGTATTTGCACGGCGATGTTACCCGAAACGTCACCGCCAAAGAGTTTGCAGCGGAGGGGATTGAGGGTGACTTGATCATCGTTTACGATGACTTGGGTCGATATTTCACTAAAAACGGTAGGCTGACCGATAAATTTCCATGTCATGGCATCGCAGCGTGGCATATCGATGATGACTTTGGTGTTTTTCGCTTTTCTTACATCGATGATGCCCGAAGCACTGAGTTGTGGAGGTGCATGAAATCGATAATCTTCTAGGTTCTCAGCGATGCTAGGAGCGAACATACGCAACAGTGGTGCAGGAAATAGTGTGCCGTTGAGCTTATGAATTTCTACATGTCCGTGTTCGCTAATCCAGTGAACATGCGCGGCCTTTACTGGGCCATTTTTGACAGCGGAAAATTCTTTGCGGAGTGGGTAATCTTCATAATTGAAGTTCACTTCTATATCAGTGAATTTTAAAAATCCGCTAGAAAGATCCATGGAGCAGGCGGCACCATAAACAGGGACACCACGATATGCTGTGTTTTTAACGGAGGCTTTGCCTTCGACATGCCACTTGTAGATGTCTGTCGTGTCAGCAGTGCCTTTCAGCGAGACATACGTTTCATCAGCCCCGGCTGGAGAGAATGCATCCAAGACTTTCTCTAAAGGCTGACCAACAAAAAAAGGTTTCCCAAGAGCGGGAGGGAAATTACTTTCGATTTGATAGCTCACATCCTTGCCTTTTAATTGAGCACTACCTTTGAGCCAACCTTGTTTGTGGTTGACTTCGAGGTCGCTGACTGTGAGTGATTCTAGCGCAAAACCATTTTCTAGATCGGCGCGGGCGACGAGTGTGGCATGGCACTTGGAAAGGCCTGTGACAACAAGGTTTTCTAGAGCAGGCGAAATGACCTTGTGATTGAATAAAGGCCGCAAAACATCGAGCGGAATATAGCCTTGAGAGCGCGCTTGTAATGTATGCCCCTTTTTCATGAGAGATAGATTGAGATTCCCTTGCGCATGGTGCAGCTCGAGATCACGCAAGAAAAAATCCTGGTTATTCAACGAGAAGTCGAATTGTAAATGATCGAATATATGGTTACGGAATTGGAGCGTTTTACATGTGGTTTTACCAGTCGCTTGGAACTGGGATTTTTCGTGATTGAGATCAAAGAATCCTTCGACTTCCAACTGCGGCTCAGTAATGGCGGCAATCTCCGGCACAACGGGGCGTGAACTAAATCCGCGCGCCAAAGCAAGAAGATTGGCAGACGAAGTCGCGAGGAAATTCCCTTGGAGTTTATGCAAGTCCAAATTGAGCGATGCATGTACATGCCCATGCGAATCACTGGCAGAACATTCCTGAAGCGTAAGTTGCCATTGTTTTATGGAACCATTCAGCGCAACATCTTTCAGCTCCATGCCGCCACGTTTGAGTGATTTGGAAGAGAATGTAAGTTTCGCCTGAAGATCACTCCATTTCGTAAGATCCGCAGCAAGATCAAGTTGTAGCTCCGGCGGAGAAGCTAAATCCCATTCCCAGAGAGAGATCTCACGAACAAATTGATGGAGGTATTCTTTATAAGTAAAATCGTTTTTATCCGAATCTTGATCCGCTTTTGATTTGCCCCATGAAAGTATGTCGGCATTGAGCACGATTTTCACTCCAGCTATGTATCCCTCCACGCGGGAAATTTTAACCTTCTGATTGCGATGGAATAAGACAGCTCCCGATAAATCTGTAATCGTAAGGTTGCCGTTTTTTCCCTCTGGCGAAATGGTGGGGATGAGAAGATCGGTATTGCCGAGTTCGATTTTCGTGAGCTGCTGAATCCCACGCATGGCCTTGGTTTTATCGAAGTCGAAAATCAGTTGTTTGAGATTCGCCATCTCTTCCGTGCGATCGCTGGACGTAAAGACGTGAATGTTTTGCATTTTGACCCCAATCCAAGGGATGTAGCTCAGGTGTCCGATACGAACATGATAGCCTTTTTCCGCGATTTTATTTTCTAGTGCGGTGCGCCATGATTGCGGCATACCAATTGCATTGAGCCAAAGCAGGGAAATCGTAATTCCAATGAAAGAAACTAGCGTAGTGAAAAACAATACGCTGCGCAGTTTACGGAAAAATCTAGATGGCAAGAATGTCACTTGCGAGGCTTGTAAGAAGGGGAGATGAAATGGTGAAAAATGTGTGGGAACATTTACGGAGCCGTCTGATTTGTACGGGGAGTAACGGCACGACGATAGAGTAGGACAGCATCAGAAATCCCACGCGAAACGGCTTCAAGGTATTTCGGATTTTGAATCAGGCGTGATTCATAGGGATGGCTCATAAAGCCGCCTTCCACAAGAATCGCTGGGTGCTTTACGCCAGTAAGTACACTGTAACGAGCCCGTTTGATGCCACGGTCATACGTGTTAGCACCTAGCCTCACACGCAACTGCCCATGAACGGCGGTAGCTAGAGCAATGTTGGCAGAGTCATTTTGATTCCCTTGGATTTCTTGAGCATCAGACTCGCGGGAGGCTCTGCCGTAGTGAGCTACGCCAGCGGGCGATAGGGTAAATGTTTCGATACCACGCGCAGACCGTCCGCCAGCATTAAAGTGGATACTAATAAATACCGCAGAATCCTTCACAGCATTCGCGATGTCAACGCGTTCTTGGAGGCTTAGATAGGTATCACTTTCGCGGGTCATGATGACGCGAAAACCCTTAGCGGTAAGGGTTTTCTTCACCTGCTGCGCAACGGTAAGGTTGTAGGCTTTTTCTGTATTATAGGCATTGACAGCACCACTGTCTTTGCCACCGTGACCCGCATCAAGAATTACAGTGCGGAATTGCCCCGCTCCCTTGATGTAGGATGGGCGGAGCACGGGTTCGATCAGCTTTTGCAAGTCAAGACGAGAAATACAGGTATGCGTCCCTACTTCGACGACGGGATCTGAGCAGACAAACTTCACGCCATTGAGGGAACACTCTTGATCCCCAACGCTAAGCTGAAATTTGATCTTGGGCTGATCGAGACTGATCTTCTTGCCTTCGCGATGGATCGTAGAAAATTGATAAAAATTCTTCACACTTTCCAATGTAATGTACGATTTATCTTGGTGCTTAACCTCTTCTAATACGATTTTCGCAGGCGCAGCATGGGACAACGTGAAATTCATCGCGATCCAGAAGAATAACGATACACCAATGAAAGGAAGTGGGCTTTGAGAGCGAGTCATGCGATAACGCAACGTTGATAGGCGAATCATGCATTGATGTTGATTTCCTAGCAAGCACGATTTTTTCATAAATTGGCGTGACATGCAGTTGCGATTTCAGCAGTTTGGATTCGCACAAATTACGCCATATGAAACTATCAACATCCTTGCTACTTATCGGACTTACATCATTTCTATGGACGAGTTGCACCCCAGATCCTACGCCGCCGAATACCTTCCGGCCAAGTTATGAAAGAACGCGATCGGCAGAAAATGCCCCACCCGCTAACACAGGACGCAAAAATCCAGACATACAACTACCCAATCAATTTGGCAAGAACACAGGTGTCACCGTGAGCCGCGTGGCTGCCGCTGGTCCTTATGTCGCCTTGACCTTTGATGATGGACCACATGCCCAAAATACCCCACGTTTGCTCGATATTTTGCGTGCGCGCAATGTAAAGGCCACTTTCTATGTGATCGGTAAAAACGTAGATCTCTACCCAGGAATTGTAAGACGTACTGTCGCCGAAGGCCATGAAATTGGCAATCATACCTACAATCATCCAAAGCTTTCATCCATGAGCATGGCCAGTGTCAATCAAGAGCTATCTCGCACCGCGAACTCAATCGAACGTGCCTGCGGCGTGAAACCTAAGACCATGCGCCCTCCGTATGGCGCATTGTTGCAGAATCAGCGGCAAAACATTTACGACAACTTCGGCTACCCTACCATCATGTGGTCAGTCGATCCGCTCGACTGGCGTCGCCCTGGCACCTCAGTGGTGACTTCACGCATCTTGAACGGCACCAGCAATGGCGGCATCATCCTCCTGCACGACCTCCACGCGAGTTCGGTAGATGCTGTGCCAGGGGTGATCGATGGACTCCTGCGCAAAGGATATCGCTTTGTCACCGTCTCGCAGTTACTTGCCATGAGCGGCAAATCACAGGCTCATTCGCCTACCCAACCCAGAGATTCCGTGGCCAGCACAAGTGAGTGATTTCTCCCTGACCTGGTCACTCATGAGCCTCGGGCCTAGGAAAATTATCATAAAAATCTTTCCATGATCGGTGACAAATACTTTGCCTCACGAGATGAATTATTGCGCCTAGCTGATGAAATCTTTGACTTTGCCGCAGCACTTGGTGCCAGCGAACAAGATGATCGAAACACAGCGATCTCTCCCGAGAATGATACATCGACGAAAAGCGGCATTCAGCAAACACTACTACGCCCCTTCACCATCCTAGCCTGTGGCGAAGTGAACTCGGGCAAATCTTCGCTGTTAAATGCCATCATCGGTGAAGATCTATGCCGAGTGCATGACCTCCCACAAACAAGCCAGGTCAATCATTTGATCTTTCACACCCGCGACCGCGCCATCAATTCCGTAGAAGGCATCAACCTCTGCCCACACACCTCTGAAAAATTGCGCTTGATCGAACTCATCGAAGCTCCAGGCACCGATGCCACACCACAACTCACTCATGCCACCGCAAAAAAAATGATCGCCTTGGCAGACGCCGTCTTGGTACTGTTTCCTGTAACCAATCCATGGGGCGCTCCCACGTGGGACTTCGTCACCCGCTACTCTGCGGAAGTTTTAGAAAAAACCACATTCATTTTACAACAATGCGACAAAAAATCACCCGCTGACCTCCCCGTCTTACTCGGACATTTGCGCGATCTATCCATGAAACGCATCGGCCGTGTGCCACCCCTCTTCCCCATCGCCGCGAAGCTAGCCAACGAATCCCGCCAATCCCATCGCGATCGCTCACTCCTCCAAAAAAGCGGCTTGCCCGCACTGGAGCAACACCTAGAACGCCAACTCCTCGCATCACCATCGCGCCGCGCCGCGCTAAAAATGGTACGCATTGCTTTGCTTGATCGATTGCATCGCATCGAAGAACTCATCGAAGTCCGCTCACGGCAACTCCTCATGGATGGACAAGTGCTCGCTGAAATCGAAAAAGAAATCGAACAAATGCGCATCGATACCGTACGCAACCAATCGCACAGTCTTGGCGGCGTAGGTGAAATGTTTCAAAAAGAAGCAGGCCACGCCGCAATCATCCTCAAGAAACGTCTCTCCTTACCCAAATGCCTCGTGCGCCTGTTCACTGGCGAAGATACCGCCTACGCCGTCGAAGCATTGATCCAACCGCAACTCCTCAAAGCCCTTGCCGATGCGACAGGGCATGATTTCCAGAGCTTAGTCCTTTCCTGCTGCCATCACTGGCTCTTACTCGCCAACCGGATAAAAAATTCCATCGGCGCAGAAATCCAAGCTCTTGAAATCACCCGACAGCGCCTAGAGCAATCGGCAGAAGATTTTGTCAGCCGCATGGCAAAAGCGTCAGTGCGCGCCACCAATCACCTGCGATTGCGAGGAACCCTCGATGCCGCCTTGCGCGTCCATCATCATAGCATGCGTGTGATCCTCGGAATCACATTATTTTTTACCATCATCGCCGGCGTTTGTGGTGGCTTACATTTCGATGTACCAGCCATCATTTTTCTCGCCATCGCCTGTGGACTTTTTTGCTACCTCGTCAGCTTGATGCTCCGCAATCGGAATGAAATCGTCCAGGAATTTGGTTCTCGCTTATCGAGCCATCGTGACTCATTCGTGGACTCCATGCGCGGCGATTACGAAGAAGGAATGCGACTCTTTTATAAAGACTATAACCACTGCCTTGATTCGGTCCGATCGCATCTAGTCAGAAAAAAACAAGCCTTACAGCCACAAATCAAAAAATGGAATGACCTCTTTCTCGCCCTAAAAGCACTAGAGCAAGACCTCATCGAATGATTGATATGCAAGACTCGAATACCAGAACCACAGTAAAACAAATTCGACTAGCCCTATTCATAGTAATATTTGGGCTAGTATTAAGCGGTGTCACAGCATTTCCGCTACTCCATGAAATGAACTGGATTTGCCAAATCATTGCCGGAGAATCGCGGGATCCGGCTCTGCATGCTGGCTTTACCAAATGGCTGCTCATCGTCCGACAAGGGCTTGAAGAAACCTACGAAAAATTCCCCTTCATCGCCTACGGCACCGATTGGCTCGCCTTTGCGCATCTAAGCATCGCGCTATTTTTCATCCTTCCATGGCGCGACCCCATTCGTTACCAAGGCGTTCTACACATCGGGGTATGGATGTCGATCTTAGTCATCCCACTCGCTCACATCTGCGGCCCCATCCGCGGCATCCCATTTTGGTGGAGAATGATCGATAGTTCATTCGGCATCCTATGCCTACCACCACTATGTTACGCCCTATGGAAAATCCGGCTGCTGGAAAAAAACTGTTCGTCGCGGACGCAGCCAGACGTGTGATAAGTTGCATCACGTTTAAGCCCTGCCTAGATCGCTAAGTTCTTGCTGAATTACAGTCCAGCCGTGCAGACGATATCGTTTGCATACAAGTGATATTTCATCCAGTGACACATCGGGATTTCTGCGCAAAAGCTCGATAATATCCGCATACGATTTCCAGCCTCCCGCATAAAGTTTAAGCGCAACTAACTGAGGGATGGGCATCACTCTCAATTGGCCAGCGATCTCTGTGCGAATTTCTTCACCGGAAAATGCATCCTTCTATTTCTGCAGGCGGTTATCTAAGCACTCAATTTCTTGATAAGTAGATTTAATTGACGCCGAACTTTCAATTTTATCTTTCGTAAATCTTCATCCAGTTCATTTGCCCAAAGGACATCTCCCATCATTTGCGATAACGCCATATCTGGTATGGTCAAATTGTTGCCGATGTGTTTTTTTACTGCGTTCATTATTACATGGCGAACAGCGCTAAATACAAAATGCCCCCTATAGAAATGAAAAGACGAACGAGCTGTAAGATAAGTATTGCAGGACTTGGATATTTCTCGTAAGTGTTTTTTCTGATTTGAAGTTAGTTGTTTGACTGATTCTTTATATTTGAGAATTTTCGTATCACAAAAAGACATTGAATCACTTCGTTTTAATATAGCATGAATATTTGGAGGGAATGCCACTACTCCAATTGATTGATTCCTTACAAAAACATCCATAATTAGCAGGTCATCAAAACATGATTTTTTATTCTCCATACTAGCAAATCCACTACTAACCAAATCTTTGGAGTTTCTCTGAACCCCAGACAATTTGCAAGCAACTTCGTTCAATAAATCCCATCGCCAAAAATAATTTTCGAAGGAATAGCGGGACAATCTAATTATTTGGCGATGCTTAGACCGTGCGGCAGTAAACAGCGTGTAATCTCCATCGTAACAAATTAAATAAGGTGAGCCATTTCTTAAAATTTGCTGTTCAATCTTTGGACCTGCTAACTCTCCATTTAACTTCTCAATTTTACATTCTATACCATGAATCATACCTTCATAGAAATTAATATCAGTTTTCCCCTCAACATAAAGAATTACCTTAGGATTGAAAAACCAATATGCAGATTGCCCTGAGGCTGTACGAGTAAAGTCGTTCATATTTCTTCCAGCCTAGAAATTTTTATAATTGAGTCCGTGTCTCCGCCTGTTATGTCAGGGGAGTGTGTAGCAATAATAAGCTGACAATCACCCGCAAGTGCCTTAATTGAGTCAATCAACATTTCCTGCCATTCAACATGCAGTGATAATTCAGGCTCATCAGCAATATATATAACAGGTTTATTACTCCATACTAGAGCTTGTATCAAAAGAATCAAAATTTGCTTCTCGCCGGATGATAGCATTTTCCACTCAAGCGCATCTGCATTTCTTAGAGATGATACTATAATTAATCCATTCGGGCTGATATTCACCAGTTTATCTTTGAAAAATTTCTTACAAATTTTAACAAAAACATCAATCGCTTGATATAATTTCAATCTTTCTTGCTCTAGTTCCTGAGCGAAAGAAACTAAATTCTGTGTTCTTCGTATCAAAGGAAAAACAAATAAATCATTGATCGGGAACCCATCATTTTCGCCTAAATTATTTATTTTATCAAGAGCCACCTTAGACGCCTTAAAGTGATCATCAATTTGCATTTTGATCGCGCCATTTAAGATACCTAATGTATCAAAAGCATGTATTAGATTTTTCTTGTCCTCATCCGTTGGTTGCGGGATATTTTTTATATCAAAAGTACCATCAATTGATTTGTTGAATAGTAGATTTTTGAGTGCTTCCTGCTCAAATTTTTTTTGTAAAAGTGTGTGTTCACGTGCTAAAGAGCTACAATAGTTCTGCAATTCCCTTTCGAGATCTGTAAGACACATATCTACAGATTCGACATCGTCGCTACGAGTTGCACGTCGGTCAATTCGATCTTCTTCGGACAAGGGTAGTCTCCTACTAACGGGGAGCCAGGCGATCGGAGTTATTTTTGCAAGCTTATCTTTAATCAAATCATAGTCTCCGCTTATGAATCGTTCAATCATGCGCATCCCATACCTAATTCCCCCTCCTCGCAGTCCTGATTTATCAATGTCGACTTTGAACTTCAGTTCGTCTAATTCGAAAAGCATTTTAGATTCGGAAATATTAACATTGAGGATAGAATAATTTCCTGACTTTAGATCCTTAAGTCCGATATTCAACTGGGTAAAATCGAGCTTTACCAACTCACTAAGATTTACTCGTAATGCACTATGAATAAGAGCAATTATGGTTGTCTTACCACATCCATTGCGGCCGATTAGAAAATTTACTTTGTCATTAAGTTTCAATTTATATGATGAACGGCCCCAAAGCCCCTTAATTTCAATACTGCTTATTATGTGTGATTCCATGATTTAATTGGTTAATTGTCTATTGCCTGATTCATCTTTGGCGTCAGTCCGCGCGCGGCAACATATTTTTGAGTTCATAATGTTATTTCGGTATCTCATTGTAGCTTTATTCCTTATTGCGTAAAATAAATTACCTAATTATCATGCCCCCTAGTGAGGCGTTTGGCAATCCAAATGTTTCCCCGACACTTCGGAAAATTCAGAACGACCTTCCAAACGCTTCCCAAGCAGCTTTGAAAATCCAAAGCGACTTTCCACGCGTTTCCCTGGCACCTTTGAAAATTCAAAGTGCCTTCCCATGCATTTTCCCAGCACCTTTGAAAATCCAAAGTGACTTCCCAAACGTTTCCCCAGCACCTTTGAAAATTCAAATCGACTTTCCACGCGTTTCCCCGGCACCTTTGAAAATTCAAAGTGCCTTCCCATGCATTTTCCCAGCACCTTTGAAAATCCAAAGTGCCTTTCCATGCGTTTCCCCGGCACCTTTGAAAATTCAAAGCGACTATGCATGCATTTTCCCATAACCTTTGAAAATTCAAAATTTTCATCTTTACTCCTCGACACCGCAGCGTCATCAGTTAAAATATGGTCACTGTTTTTTGGCAGTATTATTACGTTAACCCTAAAAGAAGTACCATCATGAAACGACTAACTACCTATTTAGAAAATCCCTTCGATGATTATACCATCAGCATGGCAGAACTCCTCGCCTTTTCCACCGATCACAGCGCACGGCTCATCGCTAATAATAGCAACGGGCAGTTTGATGACTTGATCGCCGCCTTATCCGCCGCCCTCGCCCAGGTGGAGGAATATGTCACCGATGATCAAAGCCTGCTCGGCATCCGCAAAGCGCGCAAGGCAGCCAAGGACAATTACCGCGAAACCACCATCCCCGCCGAGGTCAAACGCATCGAGGCTGGCATCATTGCTGCCTTTGGCGCAGACTCACCCATCCTCCTCGAAGCACTGCCCTCGGGACGCAGCATTTTCCAATCTTGCCGCGATGACCAAATGGCCACCCACCTACAAACCCTGCTCAACGCCGTCACCCGTCATCAAGCCAGCCTCGCCCCGTCTGCCCTCACCCAAGCCACGACCCTGCGCAACAACTGGACGACACTCTACCAAGCAAGCGAATCCTCCACCGGAAACAAATCCGTGACCCAACTCGGCAAAAAAGAAGCCCGCCAAGCCCTGCAACTTCAGCTTTTCCTCAACCTGCTCAAGCTCGGCAGCCTATTCCCCCGCCAGCCCGAAATTCTCAGCACCTACATGCAACAGCATTTACTAGAAAACCCCACATCCCCCGCCGACCCAGAGCCTACCGAACCCGACACGAATCCAACGTAGGATTTCTACGACAGGGAAAATTTACTCATTTCCCACCACCTTGCTGGTGATTTGGCCGTCCATCAGTCGCGTTGTCAAAATCGCCCCTGCGGGGGCCTCGTTAATGCTGCGCAGCAACTGGCCGCTCGCATCATAGGTGATCGAGTATCCCCGCTGCAATGGCGCATCAGGATTCAAGGTGCGTAGTAAATTTTTCAAATTCACCAACTCCCTTTCCCGCGCCTGCAAGATCTGAAACGCCGCTTGCTGCAACCTCGGGGCGAGCATCGCGAGCTTCTCGGACATCGT
>CAMAYN010000010.1 GCA_945862285.1 Akkermansia muciniphila
AGTCCTTGACCGATCAAAACGATGTAAGGTCCACCGTTGGAAGCGAGTGGATTGGCTCGGACGACACTCAGGGTCTGCTGGACTGAGGTGGCGGCATTATAATTTGTATTTCCGCTCTGTGATGCGGTAATGGTAGTGCTACCAACTCCAACGATGGTAAGTATATTTCCGCTGATCGTGGCAACGGAAGAATTGGAACTGGCATAGGAAACGGGTAGATTCGAACTTACGGTTGCCGTCAGTGCAAAAGGGGTTGCATTATCAAGCACGGGACTAAGTGACGCAAAATTGATGGTTTGCGCGGCTTTGTTGATGGTAAGAGTGCCTGAAGTGCTGCCAGAGTAGTTTGGTGCGGTAATCGTGGCTACTATGGCATAAGTTCCTGCATTTGTAGGAGCAGTTGTCGAACCCGCATAAGTAACTGTATGGGCTAATCCTGCTGGGGTAGTGGTGACAGTTACAGGTCTTGGTGTGTTGTTAAATGTTTGTGTTAGATTACTGAGACTTAAAGTAGCAGGAACAGTATTTACTGTCAGCGATACGGCACGAGTCGTGTTGCCTGTGCCATTTGTTGTATTTGTGAAGGTAACAGTATCAGTGAAATTGCCAATATTAAGTGAGCTAGCACCGCTGTTGATGGATGCTGTAACAGTGGTGCTAGCACCTGCAGCGAGGGTGCCGCTATTGGAGCTTAAAGTGAGCCAACTTTGTGAATTGCTAGCTGTCCAGTTAATGGATGAATTGCCGGGATTGCTTAAAGTATATTGTTGAGCAGAGGGAGAAAATGGTCCGCTGAAATTCCCTGAAGCCGAGAAATTTCCCGATGGTGTCACGGCAAGATTGCCCGCAGTCGTTTGCGGTGTGAATACCACTTGATCGATCCATGCAGCATCCGATCCTGCCACAACGCTGTCATCTTTATAGTATGTCCAAGAGAGATTGTTTAGTCCAGAAGGTAAAGTGACCGTTTTTTGCACCCAATTCACTTCTCCTGAGATTTTTGCTAAGCTGCCCGTTTGTTCCGCACCGTTTAGGTTGAAGCGAAGGAAATCGTAACCGCTTTCTGAGGAGACTTTCCACCAAAAGGTGAGTGTGCCGGGACCTGTGATGCTAGTTTCTAATAGCGAGGACCCACTGTGGTCAATGGCACCGCTGCGGAGTGCATCAATGCCGTCATTGGTGGTAGTCGTCTGAGCAAACCATGGTTGTACGCCGGGGCTATTCCAAGGAATTCCTGTCGTATCGAGTGCTGTCTCCCATGGATTGTCCGCAATAGAAAAATTCGTGTTACTATTGTCTGTGAAAGTGGGATTGCTCACACTACTTATGCGAATGGAATAGTCACTGGCTACGGCTAGGGAACTAGGTACAGACCATGTAAAAGTCCCGTCATTGATTTCATTTGTTGAAATGACGCTGTGGAATGCGCCGGCTTTTAGAAGATCGATCGATAGATTGCCTGAAATATTGGAAACCCAAGTGATGGGATATTGGGTATTTCGAAAGAATGTCTCACCACCATTCGGGGATGTGACTACTAAACTATTGGGCGACGCAGAAGAACCTGACAGGGTTAGACCGTATGCTTGGGCACTGTTGGTGAGTGTGCCGCTGAAGGAAACTACGGCTTGCCATGTTCCATTGATACCAGGAGATGCGATATCGACAGTCTCTACGTTGTCGGTATTGTTAATTCCTCTCGTGGCATTTTGGCTCATCGAAGCTACCGTCCAGGTGCCTACGAAGGGCATGACATAAGGAAAATATTCGGTGCCATTCGGGGCGATCAGTTTGAGATTGAGATTGTTTACAAGACGTGAGGTTCGTGAATCGTGAGCCGTTGTGGAAGCAGCTATGGGGTCTGTCCAACATATCGTAGCACGAATGGGAGAGCTGCCGTCCCATAAAAACGAATGGGTTTTACTGGTGATCGTCGAGGTGAGTTGATCTTCAATGATACGTGTTTTTACGGGATTTGCATGATGATCTCGAATGAGATCGACGGCCTTCTTTGTGTCGATGAGCCCCCATCCATGGAGGTAATCGGGACCAGGATTCCCTACATCAGTCGCTGTATGAATTAACAAGCTCTTCAGAGTGCTGGCCCGCATCGCACCATTAAACAGTCGATTGTATTGATCAAGTACCAGTGCCGCAGAGCCTGTGCCATTCGGTGATGACATACTCGTGCCGCTCATGGTGGTATAGTTCGTATCGCCGCTGCTAGATGAGGAAGTGAGGGAAGCACCATTGGCGATGAGGTCGGGCTTGATGCGTCCATCATCGGTGGGGCCCGTGGAAGAGAAGCTCGTTAGGGTTGATTTTGAGGGGTCGCGTAAGCCAGAGGTGACAGCATCATTTGCGGCACCCATGGTGATGAGGTTTTTTGCGACACCGTGGGAACTGATAGTTTCAAAGCCGTTGCGGTAGATGCCGTCACCAGGCGGATGAATGGAGGGGTTGTAGGCGACTGATAGACCATTAATGATTACAGTAGAACCTGTACTTGGATTATTGCTTCGTTCATTTCCTGCTGCCCAAAATGCTACGTAGTACGGCGCGTTATACATGATACTATCCAAGTTTCTTGCCGTGCCATTGTACTGACCAAATGAAAAGTCAGCCGCGTTTTGATCCGTGCCATTACCGATCCATGTATTTCCATCCCAGCCATCGGCGAATCCATAGCTATGGTTGGAAATGTAGATGTGGGTACCGAGTTGGTTTGGGCCAGTAGCAGCACGGCTTATCATTTCACTCTGATCGGAATTCCAATCGTAGGAATGAATCGTAACATTCGTTGCCATACCTTTGGCAGTTGCACTTGCTCCACGCGCACCGATCGTGCCACCAACGTGTGTGGCATGATTGCTAAAAGCCGCACCGTCCATGATGCTGACACGGTTACCGTTATTAAATTCTTGGTGTGTATTGCGCACGCTTCCACCGTCCCATACGCCAGCGATGATGCCCGTGCCATCAAGGTTGTAAGGGGAAACTTGAACAAGATTTGCTGACGTTGAAATGGCAGCATTCACATTGAGAGTCTTGAGATAAATGGGCTTATCTCCATCAAAATCCACAATTTCCTTGAGTCCACCCGATTTATTTTCGATGCGCATTTGCAGGCCTAGTTGCTTTGCTTTTGCGCGTGTCTTTGCGGCACGTGCATCCTCGATAGCTTTAATTTTGGCAACTGCTTTAGCTCTTCCTTCCGCGCGTTTCATATTCACAGCAGGATCCTTAAATACCTCCGATATGTCATTCTGAGACCAAATCGGCATAGAACTGGCAAGCAAGCAGATGGTAGTAATGGAAGCAGTAAGTGGAATTTTCATGTTGGTTTATTTTAAGTGGATCATTGAATACATTCGTTCTCACGTTAGGCGAATTCAATATTTTGGGATTCTATACAAAAAAGAGATGATGTCATCATTTATTTTTTGACAACTATCCTTAAAAAGAGACGGTGTGTTTGCAACATGAGCATATTCTTGCACTCTCACTCGCAACAGTTGGCTGCCATCCTCAAAGATGGAATTCTTGGCGGAAGATGGACTGATCGATTGCCAGGCGTTCTTCGATTAGAAGAGGAATTAGAGGTTAATCGTAATACAATACAAGCGGCGTTACGCATTCTGGAAAAAGAAGGACTTCTTGAGTCGCAAGGATTGGGACGCCCGCGCCGCATTATTTTGCCGAATCATTTCAAGGCTCCTTCAAAGCGCATTGTGATTCTTCTCTACGAGGAGGCCGATCGCACAACGCATTACATGGTAGAATTACGCCATGCGATTCAGGAAGCAGGGCACATCGCAGAGTTTGCCAGTTCTACAATGCAAGATTTAGCGATGAATGTGAAAAAAGTGGCGAAATTTGTTGAGAAAACCAATGCTGATGCTTGGGTAATTAAGAGTGGCACGAGAGAAATTCTTGAATGGTTTTCTGGATATTCGCGGCCTGCATTTGCGTTTTTCGGGCGTAGAAAACAAGTTCCTCTTGCGAGTACCGGTCCCGATAAAACACTGGCGATAGAAGAAGCTCTGCGATGCCTGATTGAGCTGGGGCATCGTCGGATCGTTATGCTGGTGCGAGAGGGAAGACGGAAACCGAAGCCTGGCAGTATTGAACGGCATTTTCTGCAACTGCTCACACAGTATCAAATCTCATCAAGTTCCTATAACCTTCCTGATTGGGAAGAACATACCGATGGATTTCACCAATGCATCGAGGGGTTATTTAAATATACACCGCCGACGGCTCTTATTATTGATGAAGTGCCGATGTTTCTTGCAGCGCAGCAGCGCCTCGCGCAACTCGGTCAGATCGTACCGAAAGATGTCTCGATGATTTGCATTGATGGCGACCCTGGTTTTTCATGGTTTAAGCCTGCCATATCGCACATTCACTGGTCGCCTCATCCTATGGTGAAGCGTATTGTTGCCTGGGCGAACCATGTTGCTACGGGGGTGAACGATAAAAGCAAAGTGGAATACAAAGCCGATTTCGTCCGCGGCGGTACAATCGGACCAGCGCGACAACCATGATCACAACTCACATTTTATGATTCTACTTAATCGAAAACTTTTACTAGATGGAGCTACGGGTACAGAGCTTAACCGCCGCGGAGTGGATACGGGATTACCCCTTTGGTCGGCAAATGCGCTGGTTTCGGAACAAGGATGTGAAGTCTTACGTGATGTTTATTTAGACTATCTCCGTGCGGGTGCCGATATCATCACCACGAATACCTTTCGGACGAATCGTCGCGTGCTTTTAGGAAAAGGATATTCGGCGCGTGAGTTAACGATCCGAGCTGTTTCGACGGCGAAAGAAGCGGTTGCTGCATCAGGTCAATCGGCATTGGTAGCAGGCTCTCTCTCGGCGCTAGAAGATTGTTATCGTCCCGATTTAGTTCCGAGTGACGAAGAATGTTATTCGGAACATTCTGAACGAATTTCCCATCTCGTGGAAGGTGGTGTTGATTTATTATTGATCGAGACGATGAACTCTATCAGCGAGGCGCGAATTGCTGCAAAGATTGCGTTAGAAACAAATATACCAACGTTTGTGAGTTTTGTTTGTGATGAAAATGGTCTAATTCTCTCTGGGGAATCGCTAAAAAATGCAGTCGAGATCTTACTGCCACTTGGAGTCAATGCAATCGGTGTGAACTGCATGCCTGCACCCAATCTAGCCAAGCCATTGAAGCAACTGAGGGATCTTTGCGGATCCGACTTTCCTCTTATGGCCTACGGAAACATCGGTTATGTGGATGATGAACAAGGCTGGGTAAACACTGATTCGACAAATCCAGAAGGATATTTAGAATATGCAAAAACGTGGCCAGCTCAGATCATTGGTGGTTGTTGTGGATCTACGCCAGAGCACATACGCGTTCTCAAGCAATTTTGGAAAAATGCATCCCTGCTATGAAAGCCTACATCTTGTTTTTTCTGTTAGTCAGTACCATCATTATGGCCTTTGGTCAGGAGAATTTCGCCAATGATCAGGCGAAAGTCCTTGCGGAAAAACGACAAGCCTATCCAAAATTGTTAGAATCCATTGATCAATCTCGTAAAAAATTTGCCGAGCGATGGGCTGTTGCTGATGCGAATCAACAGGCTGCGATTCTCATCGAAGCGCGGGTGTTTATTGAGAAATCGCTCATTGATGATTTATTCCCATGCTGGATGGGAACATCATGGGACTTCAATGGAATCAGCCAAAAACCCGGCGACGGTGCCATCGCTTGCGGTTACTTCGTGAGCACTCTCTTGCGTGATGTGGGCTATAAAGTCGAACGTGCCAAATTGGCTCAGCAAGCATCGCAAATCATCATCAAGACAATGACAACTGATGATCAGATCAAGATTACTTCCCATTCATCGATGGAAAACATGGTGCAAGTTTTCAAAAATCGCGGCGATGGTATTTATATTGTTGGGCTCGATAGCCACACTGGGTTTGTTACAGTGAAAGGGGATGTGATGACTTTCGTCCACTCGAATTACTACTCACCTCCGCGAGCCGTTTGTGCTGAACCCATTCAGGGGAAAAATCCATTTGCCGACTCGCGCTATCGCGTAATTGGCAAGATTGCCGCCGACGAATCTTTGAAACTTTGGATCAAAGGTGAGGCTATCAAGATTCGGAAATGATGACATTCCTACTTTCAAACTAAGCTGTGTAATGTCATCAGCATGAGTAAAATGATCAATTTTTCTTATTTTACTATTAATTCTATCGATTGGATTTATGCCGAAAAATGGAATATTGTTTTTTTGTCATGAAACACAACTCCATACACCATCGTCGTTTATCCTTTATTTTCAGTGGTATCTTAGCAGCAATGCTTTCCTCATGCGGGGACTATTCTAGCACCACACCCTACACGGCTGAGCAATCGACAACACGCATGAAGGGTTATCCTGCCATTAGCGGTAAGCCCGCCCTGCGCACACCAGCAGCCATAGGAATTTTTACCACAGGTAGAACTGATTCGCTCGATTTCAGTAAACATCAGGACGATCTCATGAAAGGCGGAAACATTCGCTCCATGCAATCGATCCATGGATTTGTCTCCTCGGGCGATTATTATCAAATGAGCGACATTTTGGCCCAGCGCGCTAAGTTGCTCAACGAAGTGAAATTTCTAGGCTTAGATGTCCTTTTGATCTGTGATCAAATGACAGATGCAGACAAGAGTCTTTCTTTATCGCAGATTGCTACTCTAGGAATAGTCGATCTCGGTTTGGAGAAGCAAAACACGCAGCTAACAGTGCTGTGTATGGATGCCCGGACCGGATATATTTATGGAACCATGGGACAGCAGGAAGACGGCAGAGCACCCAAGTTAGCACTCTTTGATTCGGCTGTTTTTGGCGATCCTAACCGGAGCTATCTTGTGAATACAACCCGCCGCGATGCCGTGAAAAAATTCCCTGAGTTTTGGCAACAAGTTGTGACGAAATACAGCAAATGAGCAAGATCCTACGAGCATCCCGAAGTTCGTAGAAAATACACCATCATCATCGAGGGAACGTCAACTGCACCAACTCGATGTCACCATCATCTACGACAGCCTATGCTGAATCATTGCCGATTCTTTTCAAACGCCGCAAAGAGTAGGTATTCACCCCATCGTTTTACCGATGTTATGCGGATAGATTGAACCCAGCAATTCTGCTAACACATAACAAAATGATTCCAATGATAACAACCACTCGCCGACTTCTCCCATTTCTTCTCACCACCATTGCATTGGCCATGCTGGCGTCCAGTTGCAACACGATCCGCGGCGCCGGGCGGGATGTTGAGGCCACAGGAAATAACATTCAAGAAGCCACTCGCTGAGGGTAATTTATGCTGAATCTCATCGCGATAACTCTGGTCATTCTTTGGCTGCTCGGCCTAATCACGAACACGATTTTTGGAGGTTTTATCCATGTTTTATTCGTGATTGCTGTAGTGATGATTCTAGTCCGTTTGATTCAAGGGCGTAAACTTCTCTAAAAAAATCCACTCTCCCCCCAGTTGCATCCACCGTCATTCTATTTTGTCAGGTAACAACTCCAAGCGGAACGACAACCCCAAGGTGGATGCAAGATGTCTCCAAAAACATCACGGATTTTTTTATCGAAATGGTTCCTTAGGCAGGTTTTAGATCACTGGTGGGCAAAAATGAACAAGCAGACTGCGCAGCAATGATGAGAGGTCGGATTAAGTCGTTATTCTTCAAGGCCAAAGGCCTTACACATATCAGCCTAGGGCAACGCCCTGGGAACGCGTCCCCCCCTATTTCAAAGCCCTGAAGGGGCGCAACAACACGACACGACTGGCCCCCATTTGTGTCGCCCCTACAGGGCTCTGGATTCATGAAACGACAATACCCAGGGCAACGCCGACAACGCCTTGGGCTGGTATGCGACGCACCGTTGGTGCTGAAGAATCAGGGAATTTTTAAAGGCATGGTACTTTAGTCCTTACGTGCGTGAGAGAACTTGTGGACTCAATTCTGCGCTCCGTTTGCCCACCCGTTTCAATTGCACCCGCTTAAACCTCAGGAGTTGGTTTCACGCCACCCTTTTTGTTTCGCTTGGGATCTTGCAGTAAAGATTGGTCAAAGTAATCTTTGGCGCGCTCCGGCTCATCGAGATGGTGGCTGGCAATGGCGAGGATGTTTTTCCCAAGTTGCATGACCAGGACACGACGCGCACTCGCCAGATTCGCGCGGATCTGCGCGAGATCGCCTTTCGCTTCTACCTGTCTAGCGCGCGCTGTGGCAAAACGGAGTTTGAGCGCCTGAAACTCGGCAAGCAACTCAGAGCCGAGCGCGGACTGATACTTATCGGCCGCGGTGATGAAACGATCAAGCACCCCGGGAAGCTGACCGAGACGGGCGCGGTTGGTATCTTTGAGGCCATTGGGAAAGAACTCGGCGTATTCGGCACTGCCTTTGGGGAATTTGTCGCGTACGCGCCCCTCGCGCTGGCGGACGGTGGTGCGGAAGAGTTGCAGCACCTCGTCTTTGGTGATGGTACCACTCATTTGAGCAGCGAGGTACGTTGTGCGGTCGGCGAGTTTTTCATCGAAGTCCCCAAACGCCGTCTTCGTAGCAGCCAGCAATCCATTCAGGTTAGCGGGCAACACAGGCAAAGCCCGGAGCTTGCCAATATGATCTTCCGCAAACTGGCGAAGCTCTTCCGCGCTAATCCGAGGATTGGCCAAAGGGTTTTTAAAAAAACGTGAAATATCCAACATCGTGCGCGTGTGCTACCAAAAATAGAGCAGACAAAACAAGCAGAAATGGTAATGAGGTAATCTTTTCATCTGAGCGTATTGCAGGTTTAGGTACTACGTCATGTCATACGACAATACGCATTGTAAGTTTTGACATTAGGATTTGTCATTGGACAATGAAATTATCAAGTTTTGATAGTATAGATCGTCTATTGACATTACATAATAACAGTTTATGAGATACGCTTTGTCTTTTGACAATATAACTTGTAAATTCTGACAATAGACATTGTCAACTTACAAAGTCTTATGCAAGTTTTTACATTTGGCTTTGTCAACTTACAAAAGGCAATTCAAATTTTACAAACAGCATTTATTAAACAACGAAGGTCATTTAAAATTTTCCCAATAGCATTTGTCAATCAACGGAAGGCAATCCGAGTTTTCCGAATGGCATAACATTTTTGCCATTGCAATGGATAATCGTAGGGCCAAAGGCCCATTCCATATCAGCCTAGGCCAACGGCCTAGGAACAGAGCCCAAAAGAAAACCAAGGGCTGAAAGCTCGCCTCATCGGTCAATCCCACACATAACGTTCATCATATTCAATCCCGTATTTGGTGAGAAACGCGCGGTATTCCTCCTGAAATGTCCGCGTCCGGTGATGCTCTTCTTGGCCGTCGATGTAATGACGCAACGCATCCAAATCCGACGGCCCGACGGAAAATGCCCCGTATCCACGTTGCCATGCAAAGGTCGCCAATGCGGGCGATTGATTTTTTAGCCATTTCGAGGATGAGGTTTTGAGTTCCTCCACCAATTTTGCCGTGGTCACCGTGCGAGCCAGACGGATGGCAAGATGCACATGATCGGCGACGCCGCCGACACGGGAGCATTCGCAATCCGCATTTCTCGCGACCGTGGCGAGGTAGGCGTGGAGTGCGGGTCGAACGGAAGCATCAAGAACGGGAGCGCGGTCTTTCGTGCTGAAAACGACGTGGACGAGGAGGAATGAAAGCGATTGTGGCATGGTGACGATAATGGGTCGGGCATTCAGCCCTCATGGTTTTTTTGGGCGATGGTTCCTGGGACCTTGCCCCAGGCTGGGATGAGGCTGGGCCTTTGGCCCTGAAATCCAGCGGGCCGTTGGCCAAGAACAAATCCAGCGGGCCGTTGGCCAAGAACAAAACATTGGCGCGGAAATCTGGCGAGTCAATGACGCAATGCCATTCTCGCGGGCCAAAGGCCCATTCCATCCCAGCCTAGGCCAACGGCCTAGGTTTCGGGCCACAATAACTATCGAGGGCTGAAAGCCCGATTCATCAATGCGCGTGTTCATGGCGTTTCCGGTTCTCCCAGATGTGAGCGAGTGTGGCTTGGGTCATTTCTCGAAGGAGTGGTCAGTTCGTGGACGATCCGTAGTCTCCCAGCTCTTTCGGGATCCGGGCTTGGACGGTTTTGTGTTCGGTTGGCGAGGGCATTCTAAAGTATTTGTTTAAGAGGGCCGCTGAATCACCTCAAAATTCATAAGAAAATCCCCAATCTGGTGGAACAGTTCCGCAGAATTCTTCCCTGAAGCTTTACGAGCAAGTTCTTCGACGCCAAACCTAAAGGCAATGCCTCGACGGGGATTAACGATACATACGTCATCTATGATGATCTCACGCGATTGGTAATTAAGCGCGCAATAGCTCAGAACCTGCCGTATATCGACACTTCGAAGATTTCTATCGACACACTTAACCTCATATAAAGTCGCGCTTTGAAATAAATCACCATAGCAAGAATCTAAAATGCCACATCCTTTGAATCTAGGTTGAATAGAGATATCTCCATCTTCCTCATTATCAAAAAAATCTTCCAGCCGAAAGGCGATTTCAAACGCATCTTTCAAACTTTCAAGCGGCACCAACTTCTTCTTGGTGTCGCGCCCCCGAAGAACTCGGATTCTATCTAATGCACTCTGACGAATTTTTTCGATCAAATCTGCGTCCTTGGCGATTGAAGTGACGGACTTCTTACTTTGACATGCCGCAGCGAAAATCCCAAATCCTGTGTCCGCCACTAAATCGTTGTTGGCGGTTTCCTCGGTTGCTTCAAGTGGTTTCACTACAAACCCGTTTGACGTGGGCATGGGAAATCCTCCGACGTTCATTTGAGCTACGAGTTGCGGAGTCAAGAACGGCAAACACTGATTCCAGAATCCTGAAAACTGCTCTGAAAATTCTTTTTCTGAAATCATAGTGGAACGTTTGGGTTAGTATTCTTTCGATTGCCGAACCAGTCGCGAACCAATCGTTCGAGAGGATCAAATGATTCCCTGTTGTGAGTTCTCCAGTGCTTCCCTTCGTCGGTGAGAATGTAGGATCCAACTATAAATGCCCTCCGCTCCCATTTAGAGAGCGCCGAGAAACTCTTTTTTAGGTCAGTCAATGAGTGATTATGCTGCCAACCTCCCCAAGCTATTATAATTTCCCGTCGGACAAGCGGACTAGTGCTCTTTCGAAAGATTTGGACAAAAAGTGTTTCGGTTTTTTGGGTGCACCGCTGCCGCAACACCTGAATTGCGTAAGCCAAATTTAGATCGACTTGGATAATGTGACTTTCTGCCTTCACAAGAGCAGTCAGTCCAGAATCAATCACACTTTGCGTCCCCTCGCCGAGTTCTGAATAGAGGCCTCGCAGCACTGTCATCAGACGCGGAAAGACAGGCGCTAATGTGTGCAGGTTCTCTATCTGAAGAAGTGATTCGATGATGTCCTTTTGTGCTTCAGGCTCCAAAACACGGATTACTGAGATCGCCTGTTTCGTAACGATAGGATCGATCCGAGTTTTCTCCAACTCACGCCCGAGGATTCCCGCCACGTCCACTTTCGATACCTGCTCTTTTAAATTCTCATAGTCGTCAACACGAGTATCAGAATATGGATCAAAATGAACTGAAAGCTTAAGCAATTTGTCCTCCTCGGACAAATTCTCTTCGTCGATCTGCTCGGCTTTGACGAGCAATTTTGTTTCATCAAGGAATTCCTTCGATGTCAGGATTCGCGTTTTAGCCTTCTGAAGGGAGAGCCCCTCATTGAATAGTTTCTCCGAAAGAAAAATAAGACGTTGATAAGCCTCTTCCTTCGAAGAGCAGAAGATCCGGTAGTCATCGACGAACCGACAAAAACGAATACCTTCGCCTCTCAAGAGCTTATCGACACTATTAAGGGAAAGCTCAGCAAGCAGTCTTGAGGCAGGGCCACCCACCGGCAAACCGTAGGACACAGTTCCAGAGAAGGTCTTCAACACATCCACAATCCGCTTGACGGTATCGTTTTTCGTATTGAGCCACTTCAATGCATTTTCAATCCGATGATGATAGATTCTCGAATAGAAATCAGAAATATCGCATACAAGAACAAACGGGAAATCAGCCGCCGCCTCTTGAGATTTCTCCATAAATGCTCGCCAATTCACGTTGGCGTCAAATATTCCACCGTCGCTCGTTGGTGTGATAAAGCGGTAAGAAAATACAGAATTTTCTGAGACTGGAATTCGGGCAGCCTCAATGGCCGGCCCCATGTCGATGACTAGGCTCAAATAATACGCATTCCACAGCGGATCAATTTGAGTGGCCCACCGGTATCCGGTATAGCCTACTGGAGCGAGAGTATTGATATTCTCAGGAGCATTCGTTGCAAGCTGAGCGTCAAAATCTGCGTGAAGCCATTCAAGCACCCCATGAAGAAGTCCTGGCTGATCATGGAATATGTATCGTTCAAACGAATATGGAAAAATATCCGTGTCGCCGTAGGTTTCTATATTCTTGATCGCCGCTTTGATCGAAGGCGCGAGCTTCGATGGCGGAGCGCTTGGTGTCGCCCCCGCGTCTTTCTTCCCTGCACCTTTTTTAGCGGGTTGCTTCGCTGCGACCGCATGAGTTGCGGGCACTTTCTTTGCAGATTTTTTGGCGGTCTTTTTGGAAGTGTCACTCATAGGAGATTTTGGGCTTTTGATTTTAGAAATTTGCTCGTGTCTTCGCGGTCATCAGATCATGGAGAAGGACGCGGAAGAGTTCTTGGAGTGCTGGGGCCTTACGCTCTGTGACAACAATTTTCTGATCAAGGGATTTGAAGCACGCTGCGATTTTATTCTGCTCTTGCTTGTCTTGGAGAACGATCTTGAGCTTTTTCATTGGCAGCTTTGCCAGTTTTGACTGAGAGAGATTCGGAATCGTTGTGACGTTGCCACGTCCAAAATAGTGCTTGGCGATATCGAAGGCATACCAGAACCAGTTAAGGACAAAGTGGCGGGATGAGTCGCCAGCCATTTCGTAAGTATGGGAGTTCATGGCAAGAACGGTGGAGTGGCGAAGGATATGCATTTGCAGAAGAAAGGCAGACTACTCTGCGAGCTTGGGGAGTCAATACTATTGAGCACAGATTTTGCAGTCGGAAAGGAGTTGGGGGGAGGACAAGTGGTTACGTGACGGCGGATGAGGTGGCTTTTTTTGGTTTAACCCACGGGCGGCGGAGTTACGTCATCCTCATTGGTGCGGGTGGGGTCCTCGAGGAGGGCTTGGTTGAAGTAATCTTTGGCGCGTTCAGGCTGTCCGAGGTGGTGGATGGCGATGGTGAGGATGTTTTTGCCTAGCTGCATTTCTAGGACGTTGCGGGCGGCGGCGAGGGCGGCGCGGATTTGGGCGAGATCGCCTTTGGCTTCCACTTGGCCGTCGCGGGCGGTGGCAAAACTGGTTTTGAGGGCGTTGAACTCGGCAAGCAGTTCGGGACCGAGGGTGGCTTGATATTTCGCGGCGGCGGTGATGAAGCGGTCGAGCACGCCGGGAAGCTGGCCGAGGCGCGCTTGGTTGTAATCTTTGAGGCCTTGGGGGTAGAACTCGGCGTATTCGGCACTGCCTTTGGGGAATTTGTCGCGCACGCGGCCTTCGCGTTGGCGGACGGTGGTGCGAAAGAGTTGCAGCACCTCGTCTTTGGTGATGGTACCGCCAATTTGTGCGGCGAGGTACGTTGTGCGCGCGGCGAGTTTTTCATCGAAGGCATCAAACGCAGTTTCCGTGGGGGCGAGAAGCGCGGTGAGGTCGGCAGGCAACGCAGGCAGCGCCTTGAGCTTGCCGATGTGATCTTCCGCGAATTGGCGGAGTTCTTCCGCACTGATTTGAGGGTTGGCCAAATGGTTTTCAAAGAAGCGTGTAATTGTGATCATGGTGAGCGTGTACTATCAGAAACGCGGGGGGCAGGACAAGCGGAAATCTGATCAAGCTGGTTTTTTTTCGGGTCAAATGATGGATGGCATATCGACTCGTGAAGAAACGGGCTTTCTTGTAGCAATCCGACCTGCAAAATGTAGGGCAATACCCCATGGCATCGCGTCAGCAAGGCCGCTATGGTAGAAGGTATCGACAAACTGAATCCGGGATTGCTTTCCTTTCTGTCACGCCACGAGCAGATGACTCCGGCACAATTTGACCGAATGGTGAATCAGGAATCCGGTCTGCTAGGCATTTCCGAAACCAGCTCGGACATGCGCGATTTACTCGCTCGGGAAGCGGTTGAACTGTTTTGCTATCAGACGAAAAAATAGATCGATTCCTTCGCCGCCGCTCTTGGCGGATTGGACACCTTGGTTTTCACTGGAGGAATTGGCGAGGGTTCGCCGCAGATCCGCGAGCGAATTTGCCGAGGATTGGAATTCCTTGGAGTGTACAACGATCACGACCTGAACGCTGCGAATCAGCCTCTCATTTCTGCCAACCTAGGTCGCGTTCGCGTTCGGGTTATCCCGACCGATGAAGAACTCATCATCGCACGTTCTGTCATGAGTTGTCTCACGATGGTTTGAATCCTACTAAATTGCAATCTGTGTTCGTGGACGCAGTTTATGTGGCGGAGTTCTGGTGCTTGAGATAGAGAGATTTATTTCATCCAGCTTTGCCAAAGCACGAAGGTGCCGGTGACTATCACCATGACTGCAAATGCTTGGCGGAGCCGTGCGACAGGCAGCTGCTTGGCGAAGCCGGAGCCGACGATGACTCCTGCTGCGGCGATGCCTGCGAAAGAGAAGGCCATGGTCCATCGAGGGGGAGCTTCCCCGTAGTGACTAAGAAATCCTGCGGCGGAATTGAATGAGATGACGGCGAGCGAGGTGCCGGTCGCCACGCGCAATGGCAACTTCGCAAATTTCACCAGCGCGGGCATCAGCAGGAAACCACCGCCGACGCCGATAAAACCGGTGAGCACGCCGACACCGAGCCCAGCTAACAGGCAACGGGCCGGACGGCATTCCGCTTTGATAGAAGGCTCGATCTTCGAGTCCCTGAGCATGTTGATGGCGACGACTAACATGAGCACCGCGAAGATCATCATCAGCACCCGCCCGGAAACCAGCGGCGTAAGTTGGGTGCCGCCCGCTGCGCCGACCATGCCGGAAAGGGCAAACATCAGTCCGGCCTTGATATGGATTTCACCCGCGCGAAGGCGTTGCATGGCACCGACCAGTGCCGCTGCTCCGACGACGAAGAGACTCAGTCCCACAGCATCTTTCGGCGGCAGGCCGGCCAGATAGACCAGCACTGGCAGTGTGATGATGCTGCCGCCCGCACCGGTTAGACCGAGGGAAAGACCGATGAGCGCGGCTCCTAGCAGGGCGAGGGTGTTCATGGGTGTGGCGCGAGGATTTATGGCTCACCTCGGGATGGAATGATCGATTCCTTGATACTGGCAGGGATGGCATCGAAGGGCCCATCAACGTAGATTACCTCACGACCCGCACCGACCAGATAGGGCACGGCGAAGCTGGCACGCAGGCCGCTGCCGCAATGCACATACAGCGGATGCGCGTCCGGCACCTCGTCGAGCCGTGCCGCCAAGCGGGTGTAGGCGATGTTTTTCGCCCCACGCACATGGCACTCGGAAAATTCGCCTGCACCTCTAACATCTAGCACCACGGCATTTGGATAATCCGCGAGCTCGGCGGTGGTGATCGATTTCTGGCTGAGAGTCACTCCCGGCACGGCGAGAGCCTCGCTGACGGGAATCCATGCTTCGATTTGATCGAGGCCGATGCGGACAAGTTCCCGCACCGCTTGATCGACTTCACTCGCATCGTTCACGAGCAGAATGATTGCCGCGTTTTCGTCCACGTAGGAACCTGCGACGATCGGCAGCTTGCCACCAGTCAGCGGGGCGAACAACGAGTTTGTTAGATGCTGTTTCATGAACGCCTTGCGGTCGCCGCGCAGATCGAGGAAAATCTTGTTTCCTGCGGATACGAGCGCGGCGATTTCGTTCGAATGGAGTCGGCGGGGCAGGGGAAGCTTGCCATCGGGAAGCAGAGCGGGGCCGACCTTGTTGTCGCGCTTCATGCGGGCGAAGTAGCGCGGCGGTTCGGGCTGGCCGGATAAAATATCTTTCACGAAGTCGTCCTCGCTGCCTTCGAGAGCTTCGCGCAACGCGACGTTGTTGAGACGTTCGTAGCCGAGCACGCTGGTGGGCACCGCGCCGAGATCCTTGCCGCAAGCGCTGCCCGCACCGTGGGCTGGTAGAATTTGCAAGTGGTCTGATAGGACAGAGGTCTTGCGCAGGCTTTCGTAAAGAGTGCGCGCGCTTGGCTCCATGATTCCCACCTGGCCGGCGGCGCTTTCCAACAAGTCGGGTCGTCCGACGTCGCCGACGAAGATGAAATCGCCGCTGAGCAGACCCATCGGTGCAGTCGCGCCGCCGCCGATGTCGGTCACGAGGAAACTGATATGTTCCGGTGTGTGTCCGGCGGTGAGCAGCGCCTTCAATTCGATATTGCCGATTTTAAATGTGTCGCCGTCGTGAAGAAAGCGGGCGTTTGCTTTTCCTTTCGCCCACTCAAATTGCCAATCGAGCCCGCCTTCCGCAGATAGATAGGCGATGGCTCGGTGGTGCTCCATCAGCTCGCGGGCGCCACTCAGGTAGTCCGCGTGAATATGGGTGTCAGCGACCGCCGTTAGCCGAAAGCCGTTTTCGGACGCGATTTTCAGATAGCGATCCACGTCGCGCTCGGGGTCGATGACGATTGCCTCGCCGGTACGCTGGCAGCCGATCATGTAGGCATTCTGGGCGAGGGAACTGTCGGTGATTTGTCTGAGGAACATGGCGTTGCTGTTAGTTGGAGGTTGAGCAGTTGCCGGAAGCGCAGCACGATTGGCCAGCCACGCGATTCCAAGGCATTTTCGACATCAGGATGGCGAGACCGCACCAGCCGGTGCTGCCGGCCATGGTCAGACCCGCGCCGAAGAAGGCACAGAGGAAGACCCAGTTTGGATTCACCGTGAGGGACAGGATCGCGCCGGTCAGCACACCGAGGCCGATGGTGAGCTGCACCTGCTGCATGAGGGGGAGGACTTTTTTTCCGCTCGTGCCCACCGGAAGCCCCGCCGCTTTCCAGGCGAGGATTCCACCCTCCAGATTGCGACCGCTGGTGAATCCAAGGGCTTGTAGTTTTTTCAGCGCCTCGCCACCACGTTTGCCGCTGCGACACATGAGAACTAGGGGCGAGTTCCGATCGATCTCGGCGACCCGTTTTTCAAGCTGCCCCAACGGAATGAGCTTCGCTCCTGTGATGTGTTCCTCGGCGTACTCGACCGGCTCGCGAACATCCACGAGACAACAGCCGGTGGAAAGCAAGGACTTGAGGTCAGTGGGGAGAATGGATTGACTGGTGGTTTGCATGGTGGTCATAAATTTTTAGTTTGATTTTACTTTGAACTGGTTCAGCATATCGCCACATAGCGATATAGCAAAATAATTATTTGGAAAAAGATGAAAAAAACTTCTAACGAACCCGACAAGTTGCTTTCTCCGATGGCGCTGGATCTGATTGCCAGCCGATTCCGGGCACTCTCTGAACCAGTGCGACTGCGCTTGCTCAACTTGCTGATGCAGGGCGAGCACACCGTCGGGCGATTGGTCGAAGCGTCGGGTTCTGGCCAGGCGAACGTTTCCAAGCACCTCGCCGTGTTGCGTGACGCAGGGATGATCGGGATGCGCAAGGAGGGCCTGACGACCGTCTGTTTCATCGCGGATCCCATCGTCGCGGAACTTTGCGACATAATGTGCTCGCGGTTGCGGGAGGAAATGGAGATCAAGGCCGCAGCACTGGCGTTCGATCCAAAAATCTAAGCGGAACGTGTGGGTCTCTCGAAATTTCATAGAAATGTTTCATTTCCTCCAAGCGCGGTATGAAGTGTTAGTCAACAATGCCGATCAGCTTGGCGGTCAGTGGTATTCTCCACCGCAATGAGTTCATTGGTATGGGGTATTTCCGGTAAGGAAATCCTGATCCCCATCAGCACAGTGACTTGGATCAGCTACGATGATTCCAATATCCACATCTCACTGAGCAAGGAAGATATCGAAAAAACCGGCGAGCACCACATTGCTCACGCCCATTCTTATTGATTGAACCGACCTCGACCGTTCGAATCCTCCTACTGGGGGAATCGGGCGGTCTTTTTTTGCTACATCAGTTGAGTTATACTAACTGTCAGGAGGACTTTAGATTTCGTCTTCGGAAAAGAGGGGTTTTTTGTGTAAAATCACTGCGGGAACGAAGAAAACAGGCGGGTAATCAGCTGATAAAGATAGACAAGATGTCGATCCTTTACAAAAGGTGATGACACGCTGAACAAATCAAGCAGCCCGCTTACTCATCGCGATTTGTTCCGAGTAACTGCATCACGTAATAGAGCAGCATCGCGGCGGAACTCAATGCTCCGACAACGTAGGTCATTGCGGCCCAGTGAAGTGCGTTTTTCGCGCGGTCATGGTCAATAGAACTAGATATACCACTTCGTTCCATCCATGCCAAAGCGCGGCGACTTGCGTCAATCTCGACAGGTAGCGTGACCATCGCGAAAAATGTTGTAACCGCCATACAAGCAACAAATAGCAATAGCATGAAACCGCTCTGCATCATAGCCGCACCGAACATACTCATGATCATAAAATAGTTCAGCATCTGGCTGGCGATATTGACGGCGGGAACCATTTTTGAGCGGAAATTCAGCCATTTGTAGGCTTGTTGATGTTGCACTGCATGTCCCACCTCGTGCGCGGCGACGGCAGCGGCAGCGACGTTATTTTCATGATAAACAGACTCGCTTAGATTTACTGTTTTGGAAACGGGATCGTAGTGATCGGTCAGGTGCCCGTTGACTTGGATGATTCGCACGTCGTTGATGCCGTGAGAGCGCAACATCATTTCTGCGACTTGTGCTCCGGTAAAATGAATGATGGCTTGCGAATGTTCCGCGAATCTCCGTTTTAGTGTGGATGAAACCCATAGGCTCGCGATCATGGTTGCTCCCATGATGAGCCAATAGCTTATAGGAATACCAAAAAATCCTAAAGTAAGGGGTGTAATAAATGGCATTGATAGTAGGTGTGTCATCATAACTTTATTGTTAAAAAAATCTACATCTAGAGCGACAATCATCAAGCGATGACACAGGGGAAAAATACAAAAAAATTGTAATCGGTTCGTCGAAAGTTACGGCTGCGGCAGGAGAGCGTCTGCGGTAAGCTCGGCAAATGAGCCTGGACTGCCGATGAATTGAATGGCGCCTTTTTGATCTAGCACGCATGCCATAGGATGGGCAGAAATGCGATAAGATTGCGAAAGCTTGCCGTCAGCATCAGTGAGATTCGTCCAGTTTACGATATTTTCGGCATGTAATGCGCGCAGGGATGCAGTTGCGCCATGAAATACTCCAAGGATTTCTACTTGCGTCGGTTTGTATTTTGATTTGAGAGCACGGGAAATTTCGATGAATTTTTCCGGATCATGCATGGTTTCCGCCCAGAACAAGAGAATGACGACTTTCCCTTTATAGGCACTCAGTTTGCGAGTGACTCCCGTTTGATCTACGCCAACGAGTTCGGGTGCTTGTCGTCCTTTACTGAGGTGCTGTATGACATAGAGTTGGTCTTCTGCGAGTTTAGCCATTGTGACACCATCGACGACTACGTCATGGCTTTGGATAATGGCTTTGCGCAATAATGTTAGGCGTTTTTGCATGATTTCGGGAGAGTCGGATAAATTCCCGAGCAAGTGAGAAATACAAACCGCCGCTACCCCTTGGACGCGGGAATTGGCATTTTTGGATTCGATTTCCTCCAGAAGCTTGAGCGATGGTTGATCGCCTACCGCAACTAGGCCAATGCAGATCGGGGCGAGTTTTGTGCTGCGAAAGTGTTTTTCATCGATCGATCGAATGATTTGATCTATCATAGATCTGCGTAATTCCAGGAGATCTTGGCGTTTCGGGTCGATCGGCTGTGAGCAAACTAATTTCAGTAGCCATCCTGAGTAATCTAAAGTCCATTCTTGCGCGAGTTGCGGTTGGATTTTTTGCCACATTTTTGTAGCGCTTGCCATGGCGTCTGGGCGTTGTTGCCAAATCCTTTTCTGCGCATCGGGATGATTCGTTGCTTTGAGATTCAAGACCCATGCATCCATGCGTTTGGAGAAATCCTCTCGCAATGCTTTGCATAACTCGGGTGATGCAGATGAGGGAAAAAGGTGGAAGCTAGAAATAATGAGAATCAGAAGAAATGTGCGCATAGGAACGTTGTTACATATTCTTAACAAATTGCAAGCGAGGATCACGTTTGGGGTGTATGACAAAGGTTTACGAATCTGCGAGGAGGAATTGGAAGTCACTTAGTGTGAGGGCTTTGGCGAAGTTCTCTTCGCCGAGAATGTCATTCGCAACAGCGGATTTTTGTTTTTGCAGATTGCGGATTTTTTCTTCAATCGTATCTTTGACGACGAGGCGATAGGCAATGACAGTTGATTTCTGACCGATGCGATGTGTGCGGTCGATGGCTTGTGCCTCGACAGCGGGATTCCACCACGGATCAAAAAGGACGACGTAGCTAGCTGCAGTGAGGTTAAGACCAGCACCACCTGCTTTCAGGCTGATGAGAAAGACGGCAGCGCCTTCGCAGGTTTGGAAATCGTTGACGAGGGCACCGCGATCGTTGGTTTGTCCGGTGAGGATGTAATGTTTCCATGCGCGATTTTCTAATTCTTTTTGGATGATTTCCAACATAGAAACGAATTGAGAAAAAACGAGGACTTTTTGCCCTTGTTCGATGAGTGGTTCGAGCAGTTCGAGGAGTGCTTCTAGCTTGCCACTTTGCGATGAGTCGATTTTTTTCGTGGGGGAATCTTTCTTGTCTTTGGCGGCGGGCGAAGCAGGGAAATTCTCTGGCGTTTCCAGACCAATGAGCGCTGGATGGCAGCAGATTTGCCGCAGGCGAAGTAAGCTTGAGAGAAGATGAAAGCGCAACGAATCGAGCTTGCCGGGAATGGCGGCTTTGAGCAGGTGGGCCCGGGCGCGTTTGAGTTCAGCTTGGTAGATCGTCTTTTGTGCGCCTTCGAGGTCGATGATTAAGTCTTCTTCAATGCGGTCGGGAAGGTCTTTGGCGACTTCGTTTTTCGTTCGACGGAGTAAAAAGGGACGGGTGCGGGCCGACAGGCGGCGGCGAGCGAAGGCATCGGTGGCTTTATCGTAATTTTTTGTAAAACTAGTGCGATTCCCCAAGACTCCTGGCATGGCGAAGGAAAAGATCGACCACAGATCCATGAGTCGATTCTCGATAGGCGTACCGGTCAGTGCAAGGCGCTCGTTCGCGTTGAGGGCGCGAATGCACTGGGTGCTTTGGGAAGTGGGGTTTTTGATGTTTTGTGCTTCATCGACAATGACGGCAAGCCAAGCAATTGCGGTGAGATGCTCACTGCGGTTGCGGAGTTGCGCGTAATTGATGATGAGTAGGTCGAAGGATGAGGGGTCGATCTTATCATCGATGTCACCAGGCTTCCAAGTGCGGGTGCGAAGCTTAGGATAGAAACGGGCTGCTTCTGCGCTCCAGTTTTCTTGCACGGATTTCGGCGCGACGACGAGGCTGGGGAGAGATTTTTTCCCTGTTTCATGGAGCCACGCAAGCCATGTGAGTGCTTGCAGGGTTTTGCCGAGTCCCATGTCATCAGCGAGGATGCCGCCGAAATAATTTGTGGTGAGATAGGCGAGGAAGTGGAAGCCTTCTTCTTGGTACGGACGAAGCGTTGCGGAGATCGCGGATGGGGTAGGGGGGGTGACACGCGTTTGTATATCCTGGATACGGCGGTTAATTTGCTCGACGCTGTTTTGTTGAAGAAGAGTGGATTTCTTTTTCGCTAATGCACCGAGTTGGAGCGCGTGGAGTTTTTGTTTTTCGCCATTAAAGTCATTGATACTTAGACCAATGTCGGCGAGTTCTTTAATGGTCTCTTCGCTGAATGCGTAATCGAGCTTACGCCAACCTTTGTCTTGGAGTTTGATCCATTTACCTTTGGCTTTCAGGAGAAGGTCGATTTCTTCTTTTGTTAGGGTCGTATCTGTAAGAGCTAGATTGATATGGATGTCAAACCAGTCAATGCCACTAGAGCTTTGTTCGATGTCCAAAGTGACGTTGCCAGAGATAACGCCGTTGACTAAATCGGATAACTCTTGATCTAACAAAACATTTACCCCATCCGGCTTTCGATCCATCCACGGCAGAAAGACTTCGGGGAAATTCTTGGTGATACGCAATGAATGCTTTGCCCCACGCTCGTAGATCATGGGTTTAAAGTTCAGTTGCGTGATCCACTTGGCGCATTGTGCAAGCGCCGCATCGTCATATTCTACAATTTCCACGCCTATGTCTTGGTTCTCAACGCTGCTGTGCCATTTATCGTCATTCCAATACATTGCTGGATCTTTTTTCGATCGGAAGGCATGCGCTTGCATGATAAGTGACTCGCTGCCACCGTTGCGAGGTTTGTCAATATGGCATTTCATTTCGACAGTCGTCTTGCGGGTTACGACTTTTTTTGCCAGATCATCGGGTAAGGCTATACCCATTTTTTTATAAAATGAAACGCCAGGAGAGCTATAGAGAGCTGCTTTGGGAATGATCAAGGGAAGTTGCTTGTTGGCAAAATTGGTCCACGAGGTAAGAGGATAAATGCCTGACTGCGTTAATAGGTGACATGTTTGTCCAGGGATAAAAAGCAGATAATTTGTGATGGGTTTATTGTTTTCATCAAACAATCCAAATTGAATCTTTGTTTCGTCATGCGGATAATCCGAAGCCTTCCAGCGAAGTGGGGAACTATGGAGGATTACGGGAGATTCATCATGATGGAACAAATACTGCACTATCGCATTGGGTTCACGAATCAAGATGTTCAGCAGTGTAATGAAGTCATTACTTGTAATCTCAAGTTCATTAAAATAATGTCCATAGTCATCAAGGAAAGAATAAAAAATCGTCCGCGAGGGTAAATCTTGCCACTTTACTTTTCCACGATTGAGTTCGCGCATTTTCGTAGTGTTAAGCTTACGAAATGGTTCTCCATCGGCAAACGCTCCTTCCAGATTTCCGGTGCGGCCTTGTAATCGGATGCGGATGCGAGGTGTCATTTCTTGCACCTGATGGTCGCCCGATTCTTGTGTCAGGAAGGTTTTCCAAGAGTCAATCTCCCATTGAACTCTCTGTTTCTCGTGCGATTCGAGTAAAGGCACCCGATTGAAGAAACTTTGAAAAGTGCTATCGAACTTTACCTGTATTTTTAGGAAAGCTAGTTTTAAACAAGACAAGAATGCATGAGCGGTTTCTGGCTGCTCTTTTGCGGTAAATAAAACAAGATCTTGATAAAAACCATAGAAGCCAAAGAGATTTGCTTGATCAAACGATGAGAGGTATCGTTTGCCTGAGCTGTAGATATTGCCAATTGCCAAAAGGAATTTTCGGAGATCTTTATGCGGCGTTTCGCCAAGGATCTGCTCGGCAAAGGAGAGAATTTCTTCCGTCTTATGATTCATGCTGTAATATTCGCGCGCTTAGGTATTCTACGCACGAAAATAATGCAACTAACTATACTGAAAATGTAGCAGAGCAAAAAAATCAAGTAGGGCCGGTGGGGATTGAACCCACGACCAAGGGATTATGAGTCCCCTGCTCTAACCGCTGAGCTACAGCCCCTTTTATACTTCGCTAAGTTTAACTAGCTCGATGAACAATACGACCTTTCGTCAAGTCATACGGCGACATTTCCATGCGAACAACATCACCAACCACAAGGCGGATGAAGCGTTTGCGCATTTTTCCTGATATATGAGCGAGTACTTCGTGACCGTTGCTCATTTTAACTTTGAACATCGTCCCCGCTAATACAGCAGATACTGTCCCCTCAACTTCGACCGCTTTTTCCTCGCCGCCTTTTGCACCTTTGCGTATTTTAGGCCCCGTGTCTGGACGAGGACCAGTCGGGCGTACACCGCGATTTTGATTAGGGCGATTGCCGCCGGGTCTAGAAAAATTGCTCATGAAATAGTGGGCGAGTAAAGTAATGCTATCTTCTCATTCCTAACTGTCGCGAGGAGTGTTTGACAAAGAAAGATCATTTTTGCAACAGGAAAAATGAAAAAAGGAAAATGAAAATCGCTAATTCGATGCAAATGCTCGAAAATTGCATCACTCTTCGATATTCTTTCGCTACCGGAATCTAAAGCACCAACGGTGCGGCAACATGCCAAGCCAGATCAACGCGCTGGGTAACGAAAATTTCCGACTACTTTCAGTTGAGCCCGTTCATCAAACTCCGTGGCGTTTTTGTATCCAGCAGCCCGGATGTTTTTTCGATCAGTGTCGCAGAAATATTAGCGCGATGCATAGGCCTCGACGCTGTCACAGGTGCAAACCAGATTGCGATCTCCGTGGACGTTATCGATCCTGCCGACACTGGGCCAGAATTTATGAATTTTCAAATAGGGCAGGGGATAGGCGGCGACTTCGCGGCTGTATGGATGATGCCACTCGCCACAAATGACCGCCGTAGCAGGGTGGGGGGCATTTTTTAGCGGATTGTCATTGCGGGGGAAAACGCCATGAATCACTTGTTGGATTTCGCCATGAATGGAGACCATTGCATCGCAAAATCGATCCAGTTCCACCTTGGATTCGGATTCCGTGGGTTCGATCATCAATGTCCCGGCGACGGGCCATGACATGGTCGGCGAGTGATAGCCATAGTCCATCAGGCGTTTCGCTACGTCTTCGACAGTAATGCCGCTTTGCTCGCTAAGCGGACGGATGTCGATGATACATTCGTGGGCAACCAGTCCCTTATTTCCTGTGTAGAGGATGGGGAAATAGTTGGCCAGTCGGCGCGCCATGTAGTTGGCGTTTAGAATGGCGATTTCGGTCGCCGTGCGTAAGCCATCGGGTCCCATCATTTGAATGTACATCCAGGAAATGGTGTTGATGGAAGCGCTGCCAAATGGAGCGGCGCAAACGGCTCCTTGTTTTTGATCGAGGGCGAAGTGTCCGGGTAAAAATGGCACGAGTTGTTTGGCAACCCCGATCGGCCCGACACCGGGACCACCGCCGCCATGAGGAATGCAGAAGGTTTTGTGGAGATTTAGGTGACAAACATCGGCACCGATAAAGCCTGGGCTGGTCAAGCCGACTTGGGCGTTCATGTTGGCACCGTCCATATAGACTTGTCCGCCTGCTTGATGAATGACTTCACAAATTTCTTTCACAGATTCCTCAAAAACGCCGTGCGTGGAGGGGTAGGTGATCATCAAAGCGGCCAAATTTTCGTGATGTTCGGCTGTGCGGGCTTTCAGGTCTTCTAGATCGATGTTACCTGCATCATCGCATTTCACGCCGACAACCTTGAATCCGCACATCACCGCGGATGCGGGGTTGGTGCCGTGAGCAGAAACGGGGATTAGACAAATGTTTCTATGTCCTTCGTTTCTGGATTGGTGATAGCCAAGGATAGCCAATAGTCCGGCGTATTCGCCCTGCGATCCGGCATTGGGTTGCAGAGAAACAGCGGCAAATCCGGTGATATCGGCGAGCCACTGCGATAGCTCTGCTAACATGGTCATGTAGCCTTCTGCTTGATTGGTAGGAACAAACGGATGTAAGGATGCTACTTCGGGCCAACTTAGCGGCATCATTTCCGAGGTGGCATTCAGCTTCATGGTACAGGAACCAAGGGCAATCATGGATTCATTGAGCGCCAAGTCTTTCGATTCGAGGCGTTTCATGTAGCGCAACATTTCATGTTCGGAATGGAAGCTGCGGAATACTTTTTGGAGTAAAATTTCAGAAGTTCTTGCGTGAATGCCAAGGTCGATTGGGGGAGCGGAATCGGCGATTTTTGCTCCAAATATGGCGGCGAGATTGCATAGATCTTCATCCGTGACCGTTTCATCGAGGGAAATGCCGATTTCGCCTGTTTCATAGCGGCGGAAGTTGTATCCAGCGGCACAAGCAGCGGCAATGATCTCCTCGGTTCGTTCTGCGGTGTGGATGGTGATCGTATCGAAAATCACACCCTCTTCGCAGTTGTATCCGGCATTTTTTAGGGAATCGCGCAGAGTTAAGGTTTTGTCATGAATGCTTTGGGCGATGTGGCGCAGGCCTTGTGGGCCGTGGTAAACGGCATACATGGAGGCCATGACGGCGAGCAAAACTTGGGCGGTGCAAATGTTGGACGTTGCCTTATCGCGACGAATGTGCTGCTCGCGTGTTTGCAGGGAGAGTCGGAAGCCGGATCTTCCGTAGGCATCGAGCGAGACGCCGATGAGTCGTCCGGGGATTTTTCTTTTCAGGGCATCTTTGCATGCCATGAAACCCGCGTGAGGGCCGCCAAATCCCATCGGCACGCCGAATCGTTGGGCACTGCCAACGCAAACATCGGCACCGATTTCCCCAGGGGCGCGCAGTAGAGTCAAGGCCAGTAAATCCGTGGCGGCGATGCTTATGATGCCAGCGGCGCGGCATTTGGCGAATAAGGAGGAAAAATCATCCACGCGGCCTCTTGTATCGGGATATTGGACCACAATGGCAAATAAGCCTTTTGTTTCCGTAAGATTGAGGAAGTGGGGATCGCCAACTTCGACAGCAACCCCGAGCGGTGTGGCCCGAGTGCGAATGACATCGATGGTTTGTGGATGACAGCGATCCGAAACAAAAATGATTGTGCCATTGGGTTTATTGGCGAGTGCTAGGCTCATCGCCTCAGCCGCTGCGGTGCCTTCGTCGAGTAATGACGCATTGGCTACATCAAGTCCGCATAAATCTGCCACCATGGTTTGAAAATTTAACAGAGCTTCCAATCGTCCTTGGGCAATTTCCGCCTGATACGGCGTGTAGGCGGTGTACCAGCCGGGATTTTCTAAAATATTACGTTGAATCACCGCCGGAACGTGAGTGCCGTAATATCCTTGGCCGATGAGGGATTTTTTTACAATATTGCGGCTCATGATCGCCTTCAATCGGCTGAGGGCGGCGGGCTCGCTCAAGGCATTTGGTAGATCCATTTGCCGTTGATCCCTGATCACTGCGGGAACGGCATCGGAAATCATGCCAGCAAGATCCTCATATCCGCAATCCGTGAGCATCGCTTGGCGATCTGTGTCGTTAACTCCTAAATGTCGGCTGCAAAAATCGTGGTAAATTTTCATAAAAATGCGTAGTCATGCCGATTTCGGCATGAGGTGCGCATTCCTTAATCCCGATTTGATTGCTTCGCAACGCTGATTTGAAAAAATCGCGACTGGTCTTTGCCGAGTCTTATCACCGCAAGGCTAGCGACGATCATGGCAGTTAATTCGAGTATTTTACGAGGGTAATAAACGGCTTCGATACTTATGCCGAAGCATCCGCAACGCAAGTCAATGCCACGCCACCAAGCGGAGCCGACGGCGGCGAAAAAGACAATCGATAGCAAAAGCGACCAGTAGGCACTGCCGCCACGACAGAAATCAGCAACAAGGCAAATTCCAACGATCAATTCAAGCCACGGCAGGCCATAAGCGATGATTTCTGTCCAAGGTGCTTGGAGAAACGAAAATTTAAAATTGCGCAAATCCTGCAAAAATGAAGCAGATCCATCATAGAGCTTGTTGCCGCTGGCATAGACAAAAGTGGCTCCCAAGCAAATTTGTGCGAATACACGGATGATGTGCCTATATCGTGTCATGAAAAATGATCTAATGCAGTTCCCCTGATTCGCCAAGCAACAAAGTAGAATCGTCCATGATATTCTAAATTTAAAATATGCAAATGCTTAGCTTTGCGAAATAGTTTATTTGATCGAAATAAGTTTCATCATTTTTTTCTTTGCGGTTAGAATTTGAATCGATAAGAGATCGTTGCAGAAGTATTCATGCTTAGCACAGAATATGGTTATGTATCGAGAACTATGACAGCAAATCTGGTTAAAATCAATAGTGGGGAATCGAAATTTGGTAGAATTGTATTTTCAATGCTGCATCATTTATCATCTCGGCAAACGGTAGCTCTACTCATCATTTTATGTGCTTTAATCGGTAAGCTCTCAGCCCAAATTCCAGCAACGATTACTCTTAGCAACCTCGCACATCGATATGACGGTAATCCCAAAGCCGTAATCGCCACAACTTCCCCAGTTGGTCTTTCCATTTCGATAACCTATGCTGGGCAATCTTCGCCGCCTGTAAATGCGGGCTTATATAGTGTGGTCGCGAGAATCACCGATCCAGCGTACTCAGGGACTGCCACGGCAACTTTGAGAATTGCTAAAGCGAATCAAACTATCAGCATCGACGCAGTTCCCGATCAAATTCTGGGAAGTCCTCAATATCAAGTTGTGGCAAAAGCGACGAGTGGATTACCTATTTCCCGATGGGATAGTTCGAATCCTTCCGTAGCTATAATCAACAATTCAGGTTTGGTAACAATAGTAGGAGCAGGACAAACATCGATAATCGCAAGACAAACGGGAGATCTCAATTTCAACGCAGCGAATATGGTCGGCATTCCACTTAATGTTTTCCCTTCAAATGCGAGCTTGCCCCCAACAAGCCAAGAATTTATTTTCAATGCAAGTCCTCGCTCCGTTGTGCGAACGAACTTACCTACCGGCGAGGCCTCCTTAGTGACATACCGAAATTTGGCAGATGATGCTCCATCGGCAGTTCCTGAAGTAGTTTTTCAGAATGGTCCGGATACGCTGGATTTATCATACGCAAGTACGCCATTTACTCCACAGAATGTAATTTGGGCTCTTGGCAAATCGATAAAATTAGGAGGTGGTTCACGCCGACTCCATTCATGTGATGTAATATTGGTGAATACTGCACGATTTGAAAATGGGCACGCAAACTCGGTGAATTCCGCATGGTTAAATGCGAATCCTACTCTTTATGTGCCGCCAAAGACTGGTGTGTCAGTACCAGGAGATAGTGGAGGTTATTTTCATCCGATCACTGTATCGTTTTATGATTATGAATATGATGCGAATACGACTCGAGATAGTTATAAGCTTTTAATCACAAAAACGGTCACTGCATTTATTCCGTGGCGTCCTCAATTCTTAGCAGATGGTTCTAATTACCCTTGGAATGGTCTTGCCTGCCGCGTTTCCTTTGAATTTCCCGATAGTATTTTATTACCAGAAACACTCTTTGTTTCTGTTAGTTACAACACAAGTAATACAGGAAAAATCCCAATAGGGATTACAGGGCCATACGATTTGCTGAATGTGGCAAATATTCCAAGTGAAGAATTTCCTAAAGTAGGTGATGTTTACTATCTGCCATCCACGTTGTTATATCAAGATTGGGTTTGGTATGGTGGATTGGCGGAAACTATCGGCCCGATGTTCCGAATCCGTGCCACGGAAACTACAGAAACGCTCGCCCCCCCTGTGGATGCTGGAATCTATGAAGTAAAAATTCAGTCGCCTGATTTTCCCGTTCTAAATGTGACCTCAAAGTGGACGATTCACAAGGCTCCTGTGCAGATTAGCGTGAATAACACCGAGCAAATATTTAACAATTCTCAGAAGAATGTGACAGTTGCTACGATTCCAACGGGAATTCCTACAACTACTACGTACACTGGACTTGCTACACCACCGAGTGCCGCTGGGCGCTTCCCTTTCATCGTCGCAGCGAATCACAAAAACTACACAGGACAGATAGAAGGTGTAATGACCGTAAAGCATACCGTTTCTTCTTGGAAAGATACTGTATTTGCGGGTAAAAACTTATCTCCTGAGCAAATCGACGATGCTGCCGATCCGAATGGCGATGGAATCAGTAATCTCATGGCCTATGCAACTAATTCAGATCCACTCAGCGGCAGCAGTAGTCCTATCTCGACTCTTGTTCCCGAAGAAAATCTTCTGAGTTTTACCTATCGCTCGAATGCCTTAGCAAGCGATATGATTTACACGGTGGAAATGGCGCATGATCTTTCGAAACCCGATCCATGGGTAGCCGTTGTGCCTGTTGATACTTCCGTTTTGTCGAGTGATGGAAACACGAAAGTCAATCGTATCCGCGTGGAAAAACCAAAAGATCAAAATCGTTGTTTTCTTCGTCTTAAGGTTCGGCGAGCCACTCCCTAAACACGGTCACAGGTTCGCTCACCGCTTTATGCTTGCACTTGGGATCGATTGAATTATTTTCTCCGTCCGCGAATGTCGAAGAATGCCACGCATGGATTCCTACATTGTGCCGGAATAACCAACTAACGACTTTGGGCTTTTGGGATAACATAAAACGCTGGAAACTCGCTCAACAGGGGCTTTCTTCTGGGAAAAAACGCCGCGTTTACGACGCTGACGAACGCATTTCTGCAAAGCTCGACGGCAGTATATGGTTAAGTTGGGTCATTTACATGATCTTTCTTTTCGGGATGCAGCTCATCACTCTGGCTGACTGGCCAAGTAATTCTGCTGGGTGGAAAAATTTCATCGCGATTACCATTTTTTCCATAACCGCCATTTTCGTAACCAAAGCGGGAAATCATGGGAAAAAAGCCTGTAATGCTAGCTCCATCTTGCTACTAGGAGGAATCCTATTGCAAATGCTATTCCTCCGCTTGATTTGCTTGCGAGTGGATGCCTCAGCTTGGCCGCAGATGTACAAACTGCTGCTGATGCCGTTTACCTTTGCGCCCATTGTTCATGCCGTGCTGCTGGGTCGTCGAGAAGCCACGTTTAGCTCTGTATTCGTGAGCATTTGTGGTTGTTTGTTAATGCCCACGGATTATGTCGTCACATTCATGGTCATCAGCTTGGTCAGTGGTATGACGGCTACTGTATTAACTTATAAAATCCGCCGTCGGGCTGAGCTTTTGCGAGTCGGGCTGATTATTGGCGCACTTTCCATCGTGCTATCGCTGGCGTTTGGCATCTTGCTAGAATCACCTCTTCTTGGTGCTTCGTTTTGGCTACGCTGGGTTCCCGTCGTTTGTTGTTTTTCGATAGCCTATTTCACGGCGTTGTTTGTTAGCGGTTTCTTACCTTTACTGGAAAGTGCTTTTTCTACCACCACAAATATTAGCTGGCTGGAGCTCGGTGATCTGAATCATCCGTTGTTAAAACGCTTACAACTCAATGCCCCTGGCACGTTCCATCACAGCTTGGTGATGGCTTCGCTGGCTGAAGCTGCTGCCGAAGCGATCGGTGCGAACGCTGCGATGTGCCGTGCTTGTGCGTATTTTCATGATGTAGGGAAATTGAGCAAACCAGATTATTTCATCGAAAATTTATCAGATGATGCCGAAAACCCTCACAATGCGCTCACACCAAACATGAGTGCTCTCGTCATCATCGCTCACGTCAAAGACGGAGTTGATCTAGCATTGAAGCACAAATTAAACCACCGCATCATCGACGCGATTCTTGAACATCATGGTGATACTTTAGTCTATTATTTCTATCGAAAAGCTCAGGAGCAACGCCTCGCAGAAGAAGAGAAAGTAGGAAAAGGCTTAGGCAATACCGAAGATTTACCTTACGTGGATGAGAAGAATTTCCGCTACCCTGGGCCACGTCCACGATCAAAGGAGACAGGCATTCTCAGCTTGGCGGATGCGATTGAAAGTGCCTCTCGAACAATCAAGAAACCCACACCCGTTAAGATCAAAAATTTAGTGGACGAAATCGTCAAAGCCCGCTGGTCCGATGGACAACTCGACGATTGTCCGCTGACGATGAGCGATCTCAATAAAATCAAAGATAGCTTTGCCTATACCCTACGCAGTATGTTGCATAACAGAATAAGTTACAAAACTGAGGATCAATCTGAGAAAAAATCGAAATCGGATTCCTCTCTCGGACGCGAGATTCCTGCCACTGATCGTATCAAACCATGATTACTGTAGATTTTCAAAACCATCAAGATGAAGTGGTCATCGATGCGCCACTGTGTGACTGGATTTGGGAAACGTTGCCACAAGTCATCCGCGAAGTCCGTGCCGTCTCTCTGCCGTCTTCTGTATTTCTCGAACTTGTAGAAATCGACATCGCCTTCATCAATCAAATCGCCAGCGATCAAGCACACCGGCAGTTTATGAACATTCCCGGTGCCACGGATGTCATCACTTTCAATCACGGCGAACTCCTCATTTGTCCAATGGTGGCAGAACGCCAATCTGCTGAATATGACGAACCGCTATGGCGGGAATTGATGCGTTACATCGTCCACGGTTGCCTACACCTCGCTGGCTATGATGATCAAGATGAAGAATCCTCAAACATCATGCATGATCAGCAAGAAAAAATCGTTTTCGCGCTTCCTCCGCACGATCTAGCAAACCATCAGTAAAATGATTTGACCCCCGCTTGATTCATCGGCAATTTCTTTTCCGCAGTGATCTGCCACACATCCATCGAAATCTGAAATTGATAAAAATTTCACACAATTTCCATCAGGAGTTCATCGATGATCGGTAGCCTCACCTGCATGTTTCCCGAAATGAATTTACACAACGACATCCCTCGCCACATCGCCATCATCATGGACGGCAATGGCCGCTGGGCTAAATCCCGCGGCCTTCCCCGCATCCAAGGCCACCGCGCCGGCGCGGAATCCGTGCGCGAAGTCATCGATGCAGGAAAGGAACTTGGCATCGAATACATCACCCTCTACGCCTTTTCCTCGGAAAATTGGAGCCGTCCCGAAAAAGAAGTCTCCGCCCTGATGAAGCTCCTTGAGCAATTTCTCGAATCAAAGCGCAAAGACCTAATGAGGCAAAATGTCCGTCTCCAAGCCATCGGGCAACTCCATCGCCTCCCCGCCTCCACGAAAAAAAAGCTCGATCAAGTCATCGACCAAACCAAGGACAATACAAGCATCACCCTCGTCCTCGCCATCTCCTACGGCTCACGTGAAGAAATCGTAGAGGCCATGCGCCGCATCGCCCAGTCCGCCGTCGATGGTGAAATCCAGCCCGCCGACATTGATGCCAAACTTGTTGCCGATTCCCTCTACACCGCCAACATACCCGACCCCGATCTCCTCATCCGCACCTCCGGTGAACTCCGCCTCTCAAATTTCCTACTCTGGCAAATTAGCTATGCCGAAATTTTCATCTTCGATAAATGCTGGCCTGATTTTCGCCAAGGTGACCTCTTTGACGCAGTCAAAGAATACCAAAAACGCCACCGCCGCTTTGGCGCGCTCTAACGAAGTCGCATGCCCCGCATCTTGTCAGAAGCCGATTGGCATTACCCACCGGAACTTCCCGTCGTTGGATGTCGCCAGCAAATCCTCAACGCCCTACGCCAGCATGATGTCGTCGTCGTCGTCAGCGAGACCGGCTCCGGAAAAACCACCCAACTCCCGAAAATGGTCGCCGAGGTTCTTCAGGAAATCTACGCCGACAAAATGCGCCTCATCGCCGTCACCCAGCCGCGCCGCATCGCCGCCGTCAGCGTAGCGCGTCGCGTCGCCGAGGAAATCAAACTCCCCCTCGGCGACTACGTCGGCTACCAAGTCCGCTTCGATGACAAACGCTCCGCCGCCACCCGCATCAAGTTCATGACCGATGGCATTCTCCTTGCCGAAACCCAAGGCGATCCCAATCTCTCCCATTACGACGCCATCCTCCTCGACGAAGCCCACGAGCGCTCGCTCAACATCGATTTCCTCCTCGGCTATCTTCGCCAACTCCGGAAATCCCGACCGAATCTAAAAATCGTCATCTCCTCCGCCACCCTCGACGCCGGTGCCTTCGCCGAGTTTTTCCGCGACGGCGAAAAGGAAGTGCCCGTCATCGTTTCCGAAGGCCGTACCTTCCCCGTCGATGAAATTTTCCTCCCGCCCGACGAGGACGAAGACCCGAATCAACACATCGCCCGCGCCGTTGACAGCCTCACCCGCCGCGACCCCGCTGGCGACATCCTCATCTTCCTCCCCGGCGAAAAAGAAATCCGCGACTGCGCGGATGCCCTCGAAGGCCGCAACTACCCTCGCACCGAGGTGCTGCCACTCTTCGCCCGCCTCGGCATGGCCGACCAACAACGCATCTTCTCCCCAGGGCCATTGCGCCGCATCATCCTCGCCACCAACGTCGCAGAGACCTCGCTCACCATCCCGCGCATCACCAGCGTCGTCGATACCGGCCTCGCCCGCATCAGCCGCTGGAGTCCCACCCGTGGCGTGCAACGCCTACAAATCGAACCCGTCAGCAAAGCCAGCGCCCGCCAACGCAAAGGCCGCTGCGGTCGCGTCAAGGCCGGCACCTGCGTCCGCCTCTTCAGCGAGGACGATTTCGCCGAACGCCCCGAATTCACCGATCCAGAAATCCGCCGCAGTTCCCTCGCCGGCGTCATCCTGCGCATGATTTCCCTCGGCCTGCCCGACATCGACGAATTCCCCCTCATCGATCCCCCCACCCCCAAAGCCATCAGCGAAGGCTACCGCACCCTGCGCGAAGTCGGTGCCATCACCAAAGAGCGCAAATTGACCGATGACGGCAGCCAAATGGCACGCATGCCCGTCGATCCCCGCCTCGCCCGCATGCTCCTCGCCGCCCGCGAGGAAAATGTCCTCAACGAGATGCTGCCCGTCATCGCCGCCCTCGAAAGCCAAGACCCACGCGAGCGCCCCGCCGAAAAAGCCAAAGAAGCCGATGCCGCCCACGCCCGCTGGAAACACCCCTCCTCCGACTTCCTCACCCTCCTGCGCATCTGGCTCGACCTCGCCCGCTTCCGCGAAAATGAAGGGAAAAATCGCAACCTCAACTGGCGGCGCAATGCCCTGCGGAAATTCACCTCCCAAACCTTCCTCAGCTTCCGCCGCGTCCTCGAATGGGCCAACGTCCACGACGAACTCCGCGAACTTCTCGAACGCGAACTCCGCTGGCAAATCCCCCCCCCACGCACCACGGGCGATGCGAACGCCGCCGACTTCCAAGCCCTCCACGATCCCTTCCACCGCGCCCTCCTCGCTGGCGCCCCACGCCAATTCGCCCTCTGGGACATTCAGGAAAATATCTACCGCATCGGCAGCGGCGGCACCTGCTCGCTCTTCCCTGGTTCTGCTCTCTTCGGCGGCAAACGCTTCGACTGGCTGCTCGTCATGGAAGTCGTGGAAACATCCCGCCTTTTCGCCCGCCGCGCCGCCCGCCTTGACCCCGCATGGATCGAGCAAGTCGCCCCGCACCTTTGCAGCTACCGTTACAGCCACGGCGCATGGGACATCGCCCAAGGCGCCGTCTATGCCAAAGAAACCGTGCTCTGCGGCGGCATGGTCATCGCCAAAGACCGCCGCGTCCACCTTGGCCGCATTGATCTCCCAGCCGCCCGCGAAATCTTCATCCGCGAGGCCCTCATCCAGCATGCCATCACCTCCCCATGCCCCAGCCTCACCGCGCTGAAAAAACTCAAAGAACAAGTCACCGCCCTCGAAGTCAAACTCCGCCGCCCCGACCATTTCTGGAGCGAAGATAATCTTTTCGCCTTCTTTAACCAACACATCCCCGCCGGCATGTGTACCGCCAAGGCCTTTCACGATTGGCGCGCCACTAACGAAAAAATCATCACTCCCACCCTCGCCGACGTCGTCTGGGACATCGAAGCCCTCGGCCAAGCCGATGATTTCCCCGATACCCTCCACCACGCCGATCAAGAATACAGCATCTACTACGCCATGGCGCCCGGTGCCGCCGACGATGGCGTGACCATCGGCATCCACATCGATCAACTCGCCGATTTCCCCGACATCCTCTGCGAATGGGGCGTGCCAGGCCACCTCCCCGAACGCGTCGAATTCCTCGTCCGCCGCCTTCCCAAAGATCTCCGCAAAGCCTGCCAACCCATCGCCACCTTCGTTGACGATTTCTGCGACCTTTGGGCCCGCGCCCCCAAAACCATTAGCCTCCGCACCGCCCTCGCCGATGCCGTCCGCGCCCGCGTCCGCTACCACGTCCCCGAGTCCGACATCGAACTCGATTCCCTCCCCGCAGAATGGATCGTCAAATGCTGGATCTGCGACGACGACGGCAACGAACTCGCCATCGGCAAAAATCCCGCCCACCTCCGCGAAAAACTCCAATCCTACCTCCGCGACCGACTCATCGAACACGCCAACGCCGACTGGCACAGCCAAGGCCACACCACCTGGCCCATCGACCTCCCCCGCGAAGTCCCCAGCACCGGCGGCACCGCCTACCCCGGCCTGCTCGATGAAGGAAAATCCATCGCCGTCACCGCCAGCCACTGCCCGCACACCGCCACCTACCAGCACCGCATCGGCTGCTCACGCCTCCTCATGCTCACCCAGCCTGACCAAGTCGCCTACCTGACGAAAAACTACCCCATCGGCCTCGCTGCCCGCGTCGAGCTACCCCGCATCGGCACCGGCGGCACCCCCATGGATCACCTCCTGCTCCTCGCCGCCGAAGGCGCATTAGGAGCCACCATGCCGCGCAGCGAAAAAGAATTTCTCCCCCTCGTCCAAAAAGCCCGCGGCGACTGGCACCACGCCGCCAAGCCCATCGGTCAAGCCCTCGATGCCATCGTCGCCATCGTCCCGCCCCTGCGCGACTGGTGCCAAGCCCAAAAAAACCACCCCCACCTCGCCGAAATCGCCGACGACGAAGAACAACACCTCGCCTGGTTACTACGACACTCCTTCGCCCTCCGCGCCAGCTACCCCCGCCTCATCGACTACCCAAGATTCCTGCGCGGCATCCAAGTCCGCCTTGATCGCCTCAAAAGTCTCCCCATCGTCAAGGACCTCGAAAAAATGGATCGCGTCCGCGCCCTCTGGGTTCCCTGGCATGAAAAATGGCAACGCGACCCAGAAAACCCCACCCACTGGGAAGCCGGTTGGCACCTCGAAGAATACCGGCTCTCCCTGCTTTCCCCCGGCATCCCCACAAAAGGCAACGTCTCCGAGAAAAAACTCAGAGAACTCTAAGCGCAGCATAGACCTTATTCACTTGTCAATAAGGTCAACAATGTCAATACTGTCCCCCAAGCCATGCCTGAGCTTTTTGACAAACATGGAGGCTTTCGCAGGTTGCATTCCTTCACGCTGGCTACCATTGTACAGCTAGAAACCCTGCGCTTCTGCCGTCGTTTTTTGACTCACGACCACCGTGAGTCCGACACCAAATTCTACGACCCTAAAGGCCGCCAATACGACCAGATGACCCAAGCCGCCCGCAGTGGTCGGCAAAACATCATCGAAGGCTCAGAGCGTTCCTCTACCTCCAAAGATACGGAAATGAAACTCACGGATGTGGGACGTGCCAGCCTCAGCGAATTGCGCGGCGACTACGAGATTTTCATCCTCGACCGCGGCGAGATCCCATGGTCGGCGCAATCTGCGGAAGCCCGTGCCGTGAACGCCATTTCTCTCGACGAAGCACCATTTTCCGATGACCTGGTTCACGAGTCCGCCAAACACGCGCTGATCCAACGCAAAAAATACGCCCGCTGGCTAGACACAAACGACCCCGTTATTTTTGCCAATGCCATGCTGATCATCATTGGCAGAGCGCTGAACATGCTAAAAAGCCAGATCGCCGCCCAAGGAAAAGCCTTCACCGAAGCAGGTGGTTTCAGCGAGCGTCTCCATACCCACCGCCTCGAAGCCCGCGAAGGCCAGCGCGCCATGGAACCCGCCCCGGTATGCCCTCAATGCGGCCAACCCATGCGCCGCAGAAAATCCGCCAAAGGCGAGTTCTGGGGCTGCACCACCTACCCCGACTGCAAAGGAACAAAACCGCTATGAGGGTAGCGAGGGAGGCCAGTGTTTTTTGTCGCCGCTGCCCACACTGAAGCCACTGGCCGAATTGTCAACACGGTCAACAACGTCAATGATGTCACCCCTCTGGTCAAAACATTCTCCTCCTACGGTAAAACCTCGGCTTTTTTTTTATGAGTTGGGGCAATCACCCCCATCATCACCCCCAAAATTTTCATCGCCAGAGCAATCACCCCCATCGCACGACAGAAAATTTTCATCGTAAGAGCGATTTTTTTCATCGTAAAGACCACCACTTTCATCGCAAAAAGCACAATACTCATCACATACCCCAAAAAATTCATTGTTTTTGCCATCTACCCCATTGCACACACCATCAACTTCATTGCAGAACCCAAAACTTTCATTGCAAAATACTCCGCCTTCATTGCAGATCGCAAAAATTTCATTGTTTTTAACCTAACTTTCATCGTCGAGGCCTTAACTTTCATTGCAAACCGCAATTTTCACCAAAAATCGCCACAAATCCCCGTGCTTCACGAAAATCATGTTACACTTTCGTCACACAACGAAAATGTGCTTGCCTCCCACTCCCAACTTCATTATCGAAATAATGTCAATTATCTAACAATATGAACGACAACACCACTCCCGCCGTCCCCGCCACTGATGCCGTAGCTCCCGCCACCACTGCGACAGAATCCACCGCCGCCCGTGGCTACTTCAACAAAGAACAGATCGAAGACATCGCCCTCGCTGAGTCCGTTCTTACCGCCGCTCAGGCCAATACCGCCCCGCTGGCCGACCGCGACATCAATGCGGCCTTCCTCACCCGCTACAGCGAACTTGCCGCCGAGACCCGCCGCGCCACCGCCGTCACTACCGAGGCCGACGAATCCGAAGATGCAACGCAAGTACTTAGTGCCTCAGGCCGCGCACTCTACATCGCCCTCCAAGGCATCCAGAGTGCTGCCAAACAAAAACACTGCCTGCTCGCCATCGATGGTGACCCCACTACGAACTTCCCCACCGACGGCTACCTGATGAACACCCGCATCAATCAAAACCGCGCCCTGCTCCTCCAAAGTGCCGAAACCCTGATCGCCCGCGCCACCGCCGACGATCTCCCCGGCTACAAAACCCCCGCTGCCCTCAAAGCCGTCTCCGATCTCCTAACAGCCTACCGCGAAGACAAATCCGCCCAACAACAAAGCAACGTCATTAAAGAACTCGCTCGCATCAACCGCGACGACCTCATTGACTTACTCAACAACCACCGCAGCGTCATCCAGCACGCCGCCGATGCGATTTGGCATTGGTCAAACGCCACCACCCGCCCCATCCGCAAAACCTTCGCCCTCCCGCTCAATAGGCCGCTGAATTTGTGAAAACTCCTCTATTTGAAAAAACAAATTGAGATGAAACGAGTAATCGCGAATCTATCGGTTTATTTCCATGCAGCAATCTCAAGATTATCCCTTACACTGCGCTTCTCAATCATTGCATTATCTGCTTCGACGGTGTTGGCAGTCGCGTATTTTGATTGCATTTCTAGCAGTTAAACTAAACCCTAATTTATGACTACAATTACTCGCCACAGCGTATTGATTTTTGTTTGTTTCTTAAATCTTGGAGTATTATTCGCACAAACAACTTTTACGATGTTCGATGCTAGCAGTCACATGTTCTCCGGCATTCAAGTGACTGGGCAATTGTCCGCAGATCAAACCAGCGTGCGTATTTTACGCAACACATCAAATGATCGAGCCTCTGCCACTACGATTTCGCCTGTGCTGCCGCTTACAGCCCCCGATACGCGTTTTTTCCGCTGGCAGGATCCCTCCGCATCAGCCAATCTCGAATACCATTACTGGGTTCAGGCGCTCGGTAGCACTGGTGCGGTAGCAGCAGAAGCCGGTCCCGTAGTGGGCAAGCGGCCACTCGATATCGTAGATCTCAGCAAGTGGGAGCAGGTTGTTCCTACGATCAGCGCGGATTTCGGCAATTTCCGACTTCGCCTACTGAATCACGCGGGATACATCTATCTTTTCGGTGGTGATAATTCTGTGAGGCGTTCTTCGGACGGAGGGACGACTTGGCAGAACTTTACCACGGGCGCATCAGCGTTTCACCTGCTTGTTGGCGGCGATAATGGAGTGCTACATGCGCTTACCTCTGCCAACAACAGCTATAGAGTTTGGCGTAGTAACGATTCTGGGGCAACATGGGCACAGACTCCCACTTCGAACTTTCCAGGAGCAACGTCAGGCATCAGGGAACTGGTTTTTGGCGGAGGGCGCTGGCTGGCCTCGGGAAGTGGTGTTGTTTATACGAGCGTTAATGGCGGCGTTTCGTGGACAAATCATGGGGTGAAAATTGATTCCTCACAGCCATTTCATAACATCATTTACGCACAGAACCGTTTTGTCGCCTGCTCCTATCTGGATGACGGCGTCATACATCACTCTACCGATGGGAATACATGGACGACGATCGATCCCGACCCAAGTTACAAACAATATTTGGAGTGGGTCATCTACACCGGCACAGAATACATCGCCGCGCCTGCTGGTATTACTCCTGGTGGCATAAGCGGAGGAAATAAAATCTATCGCAGCAGTAATCTTACGACATGGACAGCAACAGCCATCACAGCCGATCAAGCGAGAGTTTTCAGTGATACTCGTCCACTGCTGTTCAGCGGGCGTTTTTACGGTACCCGATATGGAAAGCAACTGGTGCGCACGGCCAATACCTCGAACTTATCCAACTGGGAAATCGTAGATGACAATTCTTACACGAGTATCGTAAATACTGGCACACGCCTACTTGCAGCAGGGCAGGGGGGATTTCTTGCCGAGAGTGTCAACGGGCATAGTTGGATAGGGATCACTGCGCCCACCAACCAGAACCTCAAACAAGTGATACGTGGGCCTGGAGGCTGGGTTGCGTTGCCGGAAACAGGCGCGCCGTTGTTTAGCTCGAATGGTCGAAATTGGCAGAGGGGTGCCACCACACCCGCGACGCGACACATTGATTGGCATGCCGCAGTGGCGAGCGATGGAAGATATGTATTGCATGGCAGCTACACCTACGTGCCGATTTATTATCCGACAAACGCTCAGGGCAGTACAGTATTTACATCTCCCATCCGTCAGCATGTGACGGAAACATTTTTCGTCTCGCAAAATGGCACGACATGGACAGAGAAAACCA
>CAMAYN010000011.1 GCA_945862285.1 Akkermansia muciniphila
AGGGAATCGAGAGTCTCGAAATCGAGAGGATCGGCGATGGCAACAAACAAAGAATCGCCGCTATCATAGACGGGAATGCACTTGTAGCGGCATGCGATTTCATTCGTTATCGTATCGGCGACAACCGGATCGATATTCGCATTTCCGAGGTCATAATACTCAAGGGCATTATTCTGCGCGAGGCATTGAGCGACATCCTCTTGGCTTATCGCTGCAGAGTTGATGAGTTTTTCGATTACTGTGCCGGAGCCAGGGGAGCGCCGCGCAGATGTCAGTGTATCATCAGTGATGAAACCTGACTCGACGAGAAGTTGTAAAGTGTAGTCTTCGTTGGAAAACACGGATAAGTATCAGTTAGAGTGAGTATTTTCTTGTTAGATGAGCAAATTGCTTCGCCGTAGTTGACGATTTTGAAAATGAGCATCTTCGCGATTTCTGTCAATAGGCGAGAAATACATAACTCCTAAATCGGAAAAAATTTGTTATAAAATCGGCAATATTGTCTGAAAAACAAAGGAAAATCAAGGTATTTACTTTTTAGAAAAAAATTCCGCGCAAGGCAGTTACTTCCAGACTAGCGCCCTGATGCAAGCGATAATTGGCTCTTCATCCGCCTGCCGTGGGATTCTGATTCGGCGAAGCTTTTCAATCGCTTGATCAGCGGCAAGGGTGGCTACTTGGCGTGTGGTAAATTTAAAGATTGCGGCAAGTGCGTTTACCAGTGCCACGCAGAGCAGAATTAGCGTGAGGTTTTTCGCGACAAAAAAGGCGAATGCCGCAATCATCAGAGAAAACGGCGGAACCAGCAGAATCCATGTATCGGCGCGCTTGCGTAAAATGACAGGCTGAGGATGTTGCGTCTTCAGGCTTTCAAAGGATGAAATCATGAGCATTTCAGCGAGGTGTTCGGCCGTGCGCTTGTCTTTCATACTTTTTGGGATTTTCCCAGCAAAATGGAGTTTTTCTACAAGCGTTTCTACGGAGATCCGGCAGTCGTGTGAACCGACTTGATCGATGACATTACGAAAGAAAAACCAGCGCGCAGCCCAGAATGCAGCGACGGGAAGGAGGCAAATCATTGTGAGGAAATTCATCAGAGGAAATTGTTAGCGGAGTTTGTGGCGGATGTAAACGCTGCCATGGCAGCACTTTTTGCCGTGGCAAAACAACCTTGCAGCAGGTATCCACCTGTTGGGGCTTCCCAGTCGATCATTTCGCCAGCACAATAAACGTTACGGAATGGTCGCAAGAGCAAATCATTTGTTAGAGAATTCCACGCAACTCCGCCAGCAGTCGATATGGCCTCGGCGATGGGTCGAGGTGCTTTCAGAACAATGGGAAGATTCTTCGCGCGCTCTGCGGGGCAGCCCTCCTTCCTGTGCAGCGACCACTCAAGCAGGGCACGAGCGGCAACCGAGAGTTTCCATGACGAAATACCTCCTTTGGCGCGAAGTTGTACTGCGGAAAATGTCGGCTTCAGATCGACGGCGATTGTAGGCACGGACATTTTCCGTAAGGCATGTCCCAGTTGATAGATGATCCCTCCCTCTAGCCCATATCGGGTAATCAGTAATTCCCCTATCGCTGATTCACCATTCGCATAAGCTACTACATTTTTTACGGGCAGACCTTCTCCCAGATGAAGGAGCTTCTCGCTCCAGTCACATTCCCATCCGCAGTTCGCTGCTTGCATGGGGGTGATGGTCACTCCGTTATTTTCTAACATATTTTGCCAAGAACCATCGGATCCCGTGCGCGGCCAAGATGCACCGCCTAGTGCTAAAATGACGGCATCGCAATCCACTTGCCGCTCTCCCTCTGGCGTTTCGAAGCGCAGACGCGGATGATTCTTTTCTGTGATTTCCATCAAGGAATGCCGAGAATGAAAATCCACGCCCACCTTTTTTAAGCGAATGATCCATTTCCGCAAAAGCCCAGCCGCTTTCATCTCGCGTGGGTAAACTCGTCCGGTTTTTTGCTCAAAGGTCTCAATGCCAAGCCCTGCGGCCCAGCGACGCATGGCCTCTTGATCAAATTCCTGCAAGCATTCCTGCCAAAAATCGGGAGGAATATGGTTGCCTTTATACTGGGAAATAAAATGCTCCAGGTTTCCTCCATGTGTTAGATTCAATCCACCCTTGCCGGCAACTAACAACTTGCGGCCTGGAGTCGGCATTTTTTCATAGATCGCTATCTTAGCACCCAGCGATGATGCGACCTCTGCCGCATACAAACCTGCTGGTCCACCGCCGCAAACGGCGATGAATGGATACTTTTCACAACTCACGTGCCAATACTGCTCCTTCTCTCTCGAAGAGTCAATTCCTAGAAAAACTTCAACCACCGCCCCCATCGGAGCGGTGGTTTTCTACAAGACCAATGAAAAGGGATTAAAAGGAAAACACGGCATCCAAGGTGATACGGCTTTCCATTAAGTTTTCTTCTTTTTGCGTAAGCGGGATTTCGTATGCGAGACCCAAGCTCAAATCATCGCTCAAACGCGAGCGAAAGCCCGCCGCTAGGGTTACGATGTTCGCATTTTCATCTGCGTTTGATGCGCCCCAGTTCAGCAAATCTCCACCCTCAAAGGCAATCGCGCCAGGTAATGCGCCACCGAGTTGTGCGCCATAGCGATTCGCGCCGTCGCCCGCATCAATCACATGATACCAATTCAACTCCACAAGCGGGATGAAATAGGGGTTTACCTCATAGCTGACATGTGTGCTGACAAAGGATGTTGTTGAGCCAGCGTCACGATCGAAGGGTAAATGCAAGCCCGCGCCGCCTGCAAATTGCCAATCACCCGATAGTTTCAAGGTCGAAACAATCAGATTGATCGCACCATCGCCACTGCCTTGGGTAACATCACTATTTCCCGTTGGAATTTCGATGGTAGCCGATCCGCTCAAGGCAAATTGCTTTTCTGGCTGTAACACAAAGGCATATTTTACACCAGCAGCGAGATTCGCAAAACCCGTTTCTTCACTGAGTGTGGCATCGGGGTTGAAGTCCACATAGCCATCCTTGGTTGCGACAAGTGAAAATCTCTCATTAAACGCGTATTCAAATTGCACGGCGTACAATTGAAAATCACCGCCTACAGGCGCAGATCCTCCACCTGTAGTTGCCACTCTGCTTGGGATGTTTTGATGCATCACAATCGGATGAATATTGGTTCGCGGGAGTGCCAAGTCAAAAAGAGTCGGATTACTAATCGGGCGGCGAGCTGACGAAAAGCCATCTGCGGACGCACAGCAGTTGTCGCTCATAGCGCTGGTCATGTTTGCTTTCTCACCCGCCATGCATGAGAGTATCATCGCGGTGCCAAAGGTCAGGATCGTAGTTGTTCGTTTCATATCGTATTTTGTGTTCGCGGAATTACTTCCGATGTTTTGAGCTTAGTGCGATTCTATGCAGTAGTGCTAACTACCTCTTGCTAATCACTATGCATATTTTGCTATAAAAAATCATTTCAAGGGCTCGTCGATTTACGAGAAAACTTACGAACTGCCAAATAGGAGCTTGAACAATAGAGGCGATAGAAGAAGCTTTCACTCGTAAATGACCAGCACTGCCGAAATCCAAAAACGCGCTAACAGCCAACTTACATCCGTTTTGCATGAGCAACGTACTCCAGCAGAGCGTATAGCGGCCTACAAAGACTTCCTGAAGGCTGAAGAAAAAATCCTGCTTGATCTCCACCGCAGTGGCATGGGAGGAACAGCGTTATGTCGGCGAAGAACAGAAGTTTTTGATGTCCTACTCTCATTCGCGCATAAAGATGTAACACGCGGTGCCGAGAAGGCGCATGTGCAGTTCGCCATCGTTGCTGTTGGCGGCTACGGCAGAGCGCTGCAAAATCCTTATTCTGATCTAGATCTTCTTTTTCTGACGACAACAAAAGGCAAGGAAATTCATCCTGATAAAAAACGCATCATTGAAGCCATTCTCTATTTGCTATGGGATCTCAACATCAAGGTGGGCTACTCCGTTCGCTGTTTAAAAGAATGTCTAGCGGAAGCTCTAGCCGAGCAACAAAGTAAAACCGCGATGATGATTACGCGATTTATTACTGGCTCGGAATCGATCTATAAAAAATTCGTCACAGTCTATCAGAAAAAAATCATTCGAAAAAATAAAACAGACTTCCTCAAATTACGGGCCGCAGATCAAAAGACTCGTCATGAAAAAAATTTCAATACGCCATTCCTCCAAGAACCTGACGTAAAGGAATCGTGCGGTGGTCTCCGCGACTACCAAAACATCCTCTGGGTCACGCGCGTGCAACGTGGAGCCGCAGACTTGAATCAATTAGTCGCCGAGCAATCCATGAGCCCACGTGCTCTTGCGGAGGCGGAAGAAGCGCATGATTTTCTTCTGCGCGTAAGAAACGAACTGCATTATCAAAATGGCAGCGCCAATGACATTCTCACCCTGCGGCTTCAAGGGGTGGTGGCTACGGCATTTCAGTATCCCCAAAAGAGTATCTTGCGACGCACAGAAGCCTTCATGCGCGATTACTACACCCATACTCGCCATTTGTGGCAACACTGCAATTCGGTGATGGAAATCTTCAACCTTGAAACGCGAGACCAAGCGCAATCTGGACTGCGATCCTTTTTGAGTTTCAGGAAGAAGAAAGTGGAATCCTTCGATGGATTCACTTCGCGAGAAGGGCGAATTTGGCCTTCAGCACCCGATATTTTTCATCAAGACCGATTCAAGCTGATGCGCTTGTTTTTGCACACGCAACAGCGGAATTTAAAACTCTCGCCGCCGATGCGAAAACTCATCAAAGCAAATCTCTCCATCATCGATACAGACTTCCGCTACGCCACGGCGAATCGAGAAACATTTCAAGCCATCCTTGAAAGGAAAGGTGATGTTGCGCGAGTACTGCGACAAATGCACCGCGTTGGATTTCTCGGTGCCTACCTTCCTGAGTTTGGTGAATTAGATTGCCTTGTGCAGCATGAATTTTTCCATCGCTACACGGCTGATGAACATACGTTGCGCTGCATTGATCAACTGGATCAACTGATTGCAGAGGAAAATCCACGCACAGCGATTTATCGGAACTTGTTTCTCAAAGCGGCGGATCCCTATGCGATCTATGTGGCGTTTTTATTACATGATGCTGGCCGGGCTGAAGACGTGCGCGAACACATCGATGGCTCGATGATGCTCGCCGATTCTGTTTGCCGGCGCTTACAGATCAGTGGCTCCCGCCGCTCACTGATTATGTTTCTTGTCGATAATCATTTGCTATTCTGGCGCACGGCTACCACGCGTAACTTAGATGATCCAGATGTGATCGCAGAGTTTGCGGCTGTGATGAAAACTCCCGAGAATCTTGATGCGCTGTTTTTATTTACCTACTGTGACAGCAATGGCACATCTCCTGATGCGTGGACGAGTTGGAAAGAATCCCTCATGCGTCAATTACATACACTCACGCGCCGCTTTCTGATTGAGGGGCGGAACGCGTACGAAGCTTCTATCGCTGAGAGTGTCAACGAACTACGCGCCGCAGTGCTGAATGAAATGCGAGATGATTACGAAAGTTGGGTCAATGAGCATTTTGAACGAATGCCTCAGTCGGCCTTTCGCTTTAATGAGGCGCGGCAAATCATCACTCAGGTGCGCACCGTACGCCATTTCCTCCAAGCAGAAGAATCAGAAAACATCCCGTATTGCATGAAGTGGATCGACTATTCTGAAAAGGGATATTCCGAATTGATCGTCGCCACACGCAATCGGCGAAATCTGTTAGAAAAGCTATGCTGTGCACTCGCATCGGAACAGATCAATATTCTATCTGCCGATTTCCACACTCGTAAGGACAGCATCGTAGTAAATATTTTCCGGGTTTGTAGCACAAACTTCGAGCCTATTTCGGACACGGGCATGCGCAAACGATTTCAAACAACCTTTGATACCATTCTCGCTTCTGATGAATACGATCCGGCGAAATACCTTAAACGAAAACGCAACTTCCTAGCCCCACGCAATGACGGCGGCATTGCCTTTCCTGTTAGAACTTACATCAGCAACGAAATCGATGCCCATACCACTACGGTAGAAATCCAAGCGCTGGATCGCATCGGCCTTCTACACGACCTATTTCGCGTCATCAAACAACATAACCTTGATACGGTTTATGCAAGAATTTGTACGGAAAAAGGTGCCGCGGTAGATACGCTCTACATCACCCATCCTGGTGGTGCTAAGGTAACGGATGAAACGTTGCTCAAAAAATTGCAATTAGACTTGGACGCAGTCATTTCCCGAACGGAATAAGGCTGCATATCATCGAATGAACCTGCTGAATTTCCCAAAGCAGTCATTATCTCGGTAAAAATTGCTACCACAGAGATTCACTTTCTCGCTCACAGGAGCGTAGGGTCTGCGTTGCCTAACAAGTGCTACTGGCGTTTCAAAGTGAAAACGAATCAACCCGCGTGTTCGGCATGACAATGATACCGACAGCGGGTTGATTGTTGATGAAGTTGTAAAACTTATTTCTTCTTTGCAGGAGCAGCTTTTTTAGCTGGAGCTTTAGCAGGAGCAGCTTTTTTAGCTGGGGCTTTAGCAGGAGCAGCTTTTTTAGCTGGAGCTTTAGCAGGAGCAGCTTTTTTAGCTGGGGCTTTAGCAGGAGCAGCTTTTTTAGCTGGAGCTTTAGCAGGAGCAGCTTTTTTAGCTGGAGCTTTAGCAGGAGCAGCTTTTTTGGCTGGAGCTTTAGCAGGAGCAGCTTTTTTGGCTGGAGCTTTAGCAGGAGCAGCTTTTTTAGCTGGGGCTTTCGTTGCGGCTTTTTTTGCAGGCATGTTCGTATGTTGTTTGTTTGTTTGTTGTTTATTCCATCGGCAGGTTATTCTGCTGAGGAAAGCTTTGTCCATTTACAGGAAAGTATTGTGCTTTTTTTCTTTGCGAAAAATCGACATGGCAAAACGCACCAAGAAGAATAACGTTACTCTCCTCGCGTAGCAAATGGAAGCACTGTAACGAGTGCTTCGCAGTAATGATGAAATCTAGTGAATGATCGAATTTGTTATTTCCACTCATGGGCGTTTAGCGATATTTCGTAAACCAATTGAGATGAAATTAAATCTAACAACTCTTTGCGTCAATGGGAATTTGTCAATTTATGAAGAAATTTTACCAACCTGAAATTTCGCTCTAACAGAAATTATCGATAGAAGATTTTCATCGCTTGACGAAAAGCAGGAATCGCTTGTGAAGAATCATAAACAACATTCGCAGTGCCTGTGCTACGACACAAAAAATGATAGGCTCCAAGTGCTTCGAAACTGGCATTCAATCCTCCAATCATTGGCAACTTTTCGTTACTTGGTAGAGAGATATTTTCTACCATGCCCCACGGGGTAAAGGCTGCTTGCTGCTCGAAATTACTGAGAATCTTTGCCATCACCGCAGGATCTTCATGAAGTTGTGCTGCCATGAGAGCATAGTGCGGATGAAGCAGTTTCTGTTCAGGCAGATCAGTGCCACCTACATGGTAACTATTCCCATCAGCACCTTCTCCTGCCGATAGACCAAATAATCCTTTCGCTTGAGAAGTTACCTCATGTGTCATCTGTTTTGTTAGATGGGCACGTCGTTGTGTAAGCCAGTTCACCCCCGTGAGTTCATCGGCTTCATCTCTCGCAAAATCAGGAAATAATAGCGACTGTAATTCGATGATGAAGCCCGTGCCTTGATGAATGCTGCCCGTAGATGCCATCGTAGATTTGAGATCTGGTTGAGCAATCGCTTGCAGCAGAATGACCAAGGCGCTCTCACCACCCCAGTCACGCCAATAGTAGGGAATGATGGTTTTCCCATCTTTTTCTACACCATGTGAAATGAATCCTTGCTCGTTGATTAAGGGCGCAAAGTCCATTTCTTTAATCCACTCGAGAACTTGTTCATGCATCGTTAGCTCGTCAAGGGTATGTGTCGCAATCAGCAGGCCGAAGTAGAATAAGGCGGTATCGATTGTAGAATACTCCGTACCTTTGTGTCGCTTGAGCATTCCTTCATCCATCTTCACAAAATGCGGTAACAAGCCATACGGCCCGCGCAATGACGAGGCTGATTCAAAGGCTCTTTGACAAACTAGTTTTGCGAAGTCCCTCTCCACAATTCCTCGGCTCGCGGCGGCTACGGTAGCGGCACAAAACAATCCAGAGGCAGAGATGCTATCAAAGGCGCCATCAGGAATGTGTGCGCGGTCGCGAAGAAGACCTGTTTCGGATGACCAACACGTTAATGCCTTCATGTAAGAAGCTAAGAATACCCACTCTTCAAAAGAAACATCAGGCGTAGTCAAACGTAGCTCAATCGCATCCAGATCAATATCAGATCCTTGTTCCGCTACCCATGAAAGATGCTTTACATTCTCAAGCCCAGTGCTGGGTAGTTCATAGATTTGCTCTGCAAAACTAGCCGCAGATATTTCACGGGTTTCCGACCAGAGCAATTTGTTAGAATGATCTAACAAATCTATTTTCCATTTCCCCTTGCCGCGTATGATGGCTTTGATCCCTGTGATTTTCGGTTGAAACGCAGGCAGAATTTGCTCTGGGTAACAGGCATGAAAATTCATCCGATGGGCGTGCATTCGATCAAGTCGGCTCATGGAATGCCACACGCCACCCCACGAATCGAGATCTTCATTGAATTCCATACTAATCATGCTGCGTTTCCAGCCAATCGTATTTACTGCCGGACCAATGTAACCGTAATCTGTGCCTATATTGGTATAGGAAATAAACGGATTCACTTCATGCCGTGCTTGCCGATTCTCATTCGATGGAGCGATGATCGTCCGATAGTCATGCAGAACCTGCCACAAGGTTCTTGTTTCAGCAGATGCGAATCGGGTTAAAGTCAATACGGCAAAAAGGTAAACGCGCAACATGATGGAATGTTTGACCTGGTCTCTGAAAAATCAAGCGCGAATGAGCCAATAAAGTGCCGCACCGATGATTAAAATCACATCGGCACCAACGCGTAACTTATCGGGCCCCAGTTTCTCCCGCATACGGTTCATCACATACATCAAGCCACAACACACGACAATCACATCGAAAAATGGTCTTGATGCTTCATTCCCCTCTTTGTATTTGTACAATAACGCAAACAGCGCTACCACCAATAGCGGCAACGTTAATGACCACTCTGCTACGACATCCTCATCATCAGTGGTTTGACGCGGGCGCGGGCGTGCCCAGAAATCAATTGCGGTTATATTCAGGACGCAAATTGCAGCGAAGCAGACCATTTCTGGAGACATCATCGAAGTCACCATGCTACGTGCGGACAGTCCCAGCAGCCCTGTGATGCACCCCATGGCAAATGTAATGCCGGCTATCACATTCTTGGTATAGGAAACACGACCCGTTCCCGATGAAAAAACCGATAGTATAAAAAATGCTGCTAGGCCTATTACAGGCAGCATAGCGCTCTCGATGATACTCCACTGTAAAAAGCGCAATGACGAACCCACGATCACAAGCACGGCCAGCACGACTAGGCCCAATAAGAGTTTCTCGTGCCGTCGGTGAAATTGATGCCGTGGTTCTTGGAGCATTTCTCCATGAATCTTCACATCCACTAACCGATCCATCGTATAAATCACCCACACGGCGAGAGCCAATACCGGCGCTAGAAGACCTTCCACGTATTGTAAGCCCCAAACCTCGGCGAAAACATACATCCATAGAACGGCTAACAATGGTGCGTCTAGGCTTAGAACATTGGGGTACAACCACCAAGGGATATGGCGTGTTTGCTGATTCAATTCGCAAGGAACATCCGCTACACCTTCTCCATGTGCAAGTATGATTTTTGCAGATCTGTAAAATAGATCGATTGAATCAACTCCCTCGTCCCACCTCATTGATGAGGTAATTCAGCATCTCTCTCCCATGGCCAGATGCATTCAGCCAATCGGTGATCTCCTTGAGCTTGGTGAAATTCTCTGTTCCCACTTTTTCCCCAAATAACTGCTCTAACTTCGCCTCAGACGCTTCACGGCGTAGGCGACTTTGGTAGGATGCCGTAAAAATCACGTGAATCTCATTATGCAGTCCCAGTGCTTTCACCGCTTCCCATTCGCCTTGATCTAACCAAATTCCACCCGTGACAGGGCTGCGCTCGATGTGAAACGCTGCACCTTTTCCCACACGAAAGCGTTGCAGAATTACTCCACTCTCCGGACAAAACATCGCGGGTTTATCTGCATCGCTCATCACTTCGGGAACCTCAGCGTTAGCTGGCACATCAACAGCCATGCTCTGCTGCCATCGCGTGTAGGATGTCAGTGAAATCCATAAACCATGACTTACTGGGCATTTCCATGCATGTAAACCAGGTTCAATCTCGATTTTTTCTAAAGAACGTTGTGGATGGAGAGGGCTTTTCATATGGTCAAATACTATCGAGGCACTGTTCGCGGATGGAAGCAGCATCAGCGTAACATTCTCTTCAATTCCGCTTGAAATTCGGCGATGTCGGCCTGCTGTGGTCGATACCCAGGCGTATCGGGATCCAAGCCGAGGCGACCCATTTCATCGACATACCAAAGAGCATTCTCCCCATCAGAAAAACGCACTTTGCCGCTAAACATCGTGCCAGGAATGGTGATTTCATCTCGGGTTACCGATACTGTGCCATCGCTTGGTGACGGCGCTAGAGAATCATCTTGAAGATCATCTGCGGGTGTTTCTGCTTTTTCCTCAGGTGCAACTTCAGAGACCAAAGTGATGCCGAGATCAAGGATTAAAAATCGCGTATCCATGTAAGTGATGCGCTGACCAAACTCCTCGCTGATGCGACGTTGAAGGTCTGACATCGTTGCGCCACTGGCCGCCCATTGATGTAGTAGGTCGATCTGCTCTTGGTTAAGTTGTTTAGAAGAAAACATTGTGGAAGGAACATGGCAGTGCCTAGCGAAAATGCCAAGAAAAATGCATAGTGGGGGCGGGGATTTGAAATTTCTCATCTGCAAGACAGTGCCAGATTCGTTCCACAGTGACTCATTTGACAAAATCAGACCGTGATTGATGATAGCGTATGAAGATTATGCCTACTTTTGTAACATGCGCATTGGTGAGTTGCAGTTGTCATTGCAGTAAAATTGTTCATGGCAACAGGGAAGGACGTCATTCAATTCATTCTATCCATGATGTGGACAACAATGGCAGGTCTCCATGCTTTCATTCGCCTGCGGGAGATATGAATCGCTACACAGAAGCACCCTTGTCCGAACCGCGAGGGGGAACCAATAAACCAATTCCGTTGGGTAGTAGCGATCCATGGAATCGATAGCACGTTTTTGCATTTTTCATTCCAGAATTTTATCATTTTTAAAAAAAGGGATTGAAATCTTGTTTTCCTTTCGCGTAGGCTGCACCTCCGAACATCGAATTTTCGCCTCTCATGATGCCACTTATCTTTTCTTGCGAACATGCTACTTGTGCTGTACCGGACGCACATCGGGAGGCGGTGCAGGGTATGGTAGATCGAATCACTTCTGCGGAAGGCTGGGATTTGGGCGCATTGAATTTGGCCCAGGGGTTTTCGATGAAGTTTCGTACGCCATTGGTGCAGACGGAGTACTCACGATTATTGATCGACTGTCATTGCCTGCCCGATGATCCAGCGCGATGGAGTGAGATCGCGCCGAAATTCACCACATTGCAGCGCGAGCGTTTGCAGGAGAAACATCTGGTGTCGCATGCGCTGACATTGCGGCAGCGTGTGACCTCGGAGCTCGAGCGGAATGATGCTGTGGTGCATATTTCCGTGCATACCTTTGATCCGACGATTTTCCCGGATGTGGATGTGAGTGTTTTATTTTCTGAAGGGAAAGTGGGCGAATCCACGGTTGGGCTGGCTTGGTTGGCAAACATCAAGGAGCTAGCACCGGAATTGCGCGTGAAAGGCAATGGAAAATTCTACCCCGATCGCTCAAAAACGGTGATTGATGGTCTCCGTGAAGAATTCGGTTCCTTGAAATACATTGGTCTTGAGCTTCAAGTGAATCACCAATTGTTTCTGGCTCCAAAGTTGATGAAATGGGATAAGCTGAAAATTCTTTTACAAGAGTCATTGCTGCGGGCGGTATTGTGATGAGCCACTGCGGAACCAATGAATCCTGATCCATTTTTAATACAGCTCCACCACGTATCCCTCACGCACGCCGCCGCCGTTGATTCTTACCCAATAAATTCCACGATCTGCGAGTGGCTCGGCTTGTGGTTCAAAATTAATGGCATTTTCGTAACAGGAAATATACACCACGGGCAGGGCTTTGCCGGGGATCTCTTCATTGCTGGAGAATGCTTTTTCGGGACGTTTTTTTAATTCGTACACCTCCACTTTTAGTTCGGTATATTTCGGTGCCTTCTCAGTCAGGTAAAGGCTCCATGCGTTGCCGTGAACGTATTTTTTCGGGAAAAATCCCTTGCCTGGATACGCCCATGGCTCGCGCATGTTATGTTTCCCCGATCGATCGATCGATACCATAGCGGAATAGGCGCCATCTTCGCCAAATCCAGTTTTCCCCATAGGTGGATTCAAACACCAGCGCCGGTGGCCACGGGACACTTTGTTGTTTGGCCCGAAGTCATCGATGTATTGTTGCACGCTGGATCGCATATCCGAGCCATTGGCCAAATTACAGATGTCTGTGGAATGACCAATGTCATGGGATAGTCCACCATTTTTTTTGCACGCTTGTGCGGCATCTGTCGCTTGCTCCACCATTTCTTTATCGGCCTCAACTTCGTCTGGCACACCACAGAGATATCGATACTGATTCAGGCTGTTCACGGTATCTTGAACCTTTTGAGAAATGCCTTTGGGCGCTTTGCGTTTTTCGATCTCACTCAGTCGATCTTTGATCTCCTCTTTTGTTCTTGGATAGAGACGTGAGGAAGCTGCGGCGGAGTCCGCATCATTCGTATCCTCCTTCCTTTCTGCGGGTTTCCAGTCTCTGAGATAGGTAACATCAGCGGCAGAAAGAATGGCAAAGGAGATTTTTGAGATGCGATTTGTTTTTTTATTGATCACCGTGGCCTCATTTTTTTCCGCATCGACATGGGTGACACGCCCCTCGAAACTTCGCCCCTCGGTGTTCGTAAAAGTGCGCCATTCTTCTGCGAAAATGCAATAAGAAGAAAGGAATGCCACACTGATGATGAGCGAGATGGTATGCTTCATTGGTTGTAGGTTTTGCTGCGATAGCGATAAACAGATCAGAGTGATTTGTCAAATGGATCGACCGAACAAGGACGAGTTACGAGCGCAGGAACTGGCGGTGCCTGATCACTTTTGAGAAATCTGACCCTACTTTTGCGCTGCGGCCTTTTTCTTGGTTTCGGGTTTCTGCGTTTCAGGTTTTTTCACTGGATTCTCTTTGGCCTCCATGGTGCAGAGTTGGGAAATTTCTTCGGGATGCTCGCAGGCATGGGCAAGCATCATCACCGAGTGGGCGGGAATGCCGGTATGAATCGTTACATACGCTGGTGCCGTGCCCTTGCTTAGAGAAGCGATCTGCGATACGTGACCGATGACATTGCCGCATCGATCCATCACAGCGGAGCCACTGCTGCCGGGTGCCCAATCGGTGCTGAAATTCACGCGAAGGTGTCGGCATGTGTGCAAATTGTTGATTTCGCCACCTGTGTATTTCTGATTCCAGAAAAAGCGATTGATGATGCCATCACTGAAGTAGCCATGTTGCCCCATCGGCGCACTGTAGCAATACGCTGCAGATCCTTGCTTCACTTCTTTGTTCAGTGCCACGGGAGAAAATGTAGCACCTTCGCAACGAATGATCGCCGCATCCATGGCAACACTGCGCGCCACTATGGCAGTGACAGGATATATTTGGCCGTCATGATCTGCGACAATCAGGTAGCCCTCACGCATTGCTGTTCCGGTATCGATGACGTGATCGCAAGTGGCCACGGTATCTTTTCCGATGGGGTAGCCGCCCGCTAGTGAGAGGTGCCAGTTATCACAATGCGGGCAAAGGTAACAATAGCCTACACGGAAATTCGCGGCGCGTGCGGCAGCTGCGACGTTTTCTTCGGACATCACTTGTGTTTGTGTCGGTTTGAGATCAATGGCCATAGGACGCGGATTGGCCAATTGTATTTTCACATCGTCGCGGGAAATCAGCTTTTTTTCTGCATTCAGATTTTTGACTTTTTCAATGATGGCCGCGTCGGCTTTTTTGATTCCTGCAGCTGATTGATCTGCGATGGGGGTGTCGTCGCTTTGTGCGCTGGCCGCAGATGGACAAGTGAGCCAAATGCTCATAACGAGTGCGATGGCTGATTGGAGAAAATGTGGGAATTTCATTGAATCGACAACGGCACAGGGTGATGATTTTGTTTTTTGTTTGTCGCGCTTGGGTTTCAGCAAAAAAACGTGGCGAGTTCTTTGGTAAATGTTTGTTGGGTATTTGGAATGGGCTTTTTCCGCTGAAAAAAGGTGAGCATCTTTCTCCGATACGAAGACGTATGCCTAAAAAATGTTAACGAACCGATTGTCAAAACGGCTTTTTTGGTTATTGTTCGCGCGTGAGCGACCCAATAGAACCCGCAAAACGCCTGCTTTCCTCTTTAGATTTTGGCCCATCTTGGGCGAAAGATGTAGTGCCGCGTCCTGTCAAATCCGTGCAGAAAGAGCATGCCACAGAGGAAAAATCCGCAGATTTCCAGGGAAATCGCGATGGCGGACGGCGGGAAAGAGGCCGTGGAGGAGAACAACGCGGACGTAGCGGCGGTGGCGAGCGCTCCTTTTCTCGCGGTGACGATCGTGCGCCTCGTGGCGGCAGAAATGACAGGCGTGGAGGTGATCGGCCTTATCAGGAACGTGAGCGGGAAGTGGAAATCGTGCCCGCACCAGGTGTGCGCTGTTCGGTGGAGCCGAATTTGGATGCGATTCATCTGATTGCGAAAGAAGTGCTCCATGTGGCTAGGGTTTACTCTCTTTACGATGTGGCACAGACTTTGATTAGCCAGCGCGAGCGTTTTCATGGGATTTTTACCATGGAGGAAAATCGCGAGCCGATGTATCACGGTCACCGAGATAATTCCTTGTGGCTGACGAAGGAAGAATGCGTAAGGCATTTTTGGTCGGCAGAATGGCGGGGGGATTTGTATGAAGAAGAGGAAGTAGAAGTGGATGGTCCGCAGGGGAATTTCCAAGTAATTGCCAAGTGTGGCTTGAGCGGATTTGTTTTCGGCCCGCCGAATTATCATGCGTATCAGACGAGCATTCGTCAGTGGCATCGGGAAAAATATCCGAACATGCCATTTGATCGCTACGCGGCAAAGATTGTCACGGAACGCAGCGAGGAGGCGGTGCAGTCGTGGCTTCATGGCATGAAGACTAAAAAGCGTTGGCGTCCGGTGGGACAAGAAGACAGCCCGTGGATCAAGGAAAAAGCAGAAGTGGAACGCCATTTTTTGAATAATCGATTCCCTGAAATGTATGTGGCTACCCACAAGGTGGAAATTCCTGCGAGCACCAAGGGCAGTTTATTTTCTCCGTCGCTTTTGATCCATTTTAAGATGTCGGCGGCGCATGCTTCCAAGCATCCTGCGATTTTGATTCCGACGATTTGCAATTTGTTAGAGAAAGAGCATCTGCCTGTATTTAAGAAACAAGGGAAATTGTTTGCTGGGCCATCGCGTCCGCGTCCGATCCCTCAGGATACGAACTTTTCGGAGCGCCCTGCAAAAATTCTCGAATGGATGCGGGCGAATGCCGATACGAAGTTGGCGGCACTGTGGAAAGCCGTTCTGCCAGAGGGTGAGGATGAACCTTCTTCTGAATGGTTGGGCGATTTATTCTGGTTGTTATCACAAGGACATTTATTGCTGTTCCCTGATGATGGCTTGGTAATGCCGATGCCGAAAGCGCAGGAGCCAAAGCCCGCGAAAGAAGATAAAAAAGCGGCGGCGACTAAGAAAGCGAAGACTAAAAAGGCGAAGAAACCGCGGAAATATCGTAGATCGCGCCTGCTCGCCATTCAACAAAAAGTGGCGGAAATGCCGGAGCGCGAACGTGCTTCGTTGCGTGGTTACGAGCGCACGGTGAGCCATCGGATTCGCCTGAAAGCGGCGTTAGCGAAGCAACGGAAGCTGCTGTGGAGTGGTGAAGATGCCGATGATACGAATTGATTTTTTCTAACAATACATTTTTTACTTATGCCCATATCTTTTTCTCAAGTAACTGTTGACGCCAAAGCGAATGTTTATTTCGACGGCAAGGTTGTTTCCCATTCGATTCATTTTGCCGATGGCTCACGCAAGACCATTGGGTTGATTTATCCTGGTGAATACCACTTCGGCACTGCTGCGGCAGAGCGCATGGAGATCATCGCTGGGACATGCGAGGTGGTTATCGATGGCACTGACGCGACGTTGACTTACGCCGTGGACACACACTTCGATGTTGCGGCGAATCATGGATTCACGATTCGGGTGACAGAAGGGATTTGCGAGTATATCTGCTCGTTTTTACCGTAACGCGTTCAGTTTAGCGGCGTAGCCATGCGTGAAGTTGTTCGGCCAATTTGGAGCTAATCCCTTGGCATTTTGTTAGGGTCTCGATTTCGGCCTTGCGGATGGCGGCGATGGAACCGAAGTGGCGGAGGAGGGAGTTTTTTCTTGCTTCGGACATGCCAGGGCAATCATCCAGGATGCTTTCTTTCATGCGTTTGCGCAGGAGTAGCGAATTGTAGGCATTGGCAAAGCGGTGGGCTTCGTCGCGGATGCGTTGGAGTAATTTCAGAGCGCCGCGATCATGGGGAATGACGATGGGATCGGATTCGCCGGGTTGAAAAACTTCTTCGCGCTGCTTGGCGAGGCCGATGACTTGAAGTTCGTGAAGTCCGAGTTTTTGCAGTTCGGCGACGGCCATGCTCAGTTGACCTTTTCCTCCATCGACGATGACGAGGTCGGGCAGGAGTACTTTCGCCTTGCCATCGCGGGCGAGGCGGCGCTGGGTATCGACGATAGATTCTTGGCTGTCGGCGTATTCGGGAGCGGCTTGGGAATTTTCTAACAAAATTCGCGAATAACGGCGACGAACGACTTCTGCCATGCTAGCAAAGTCGTCTTGTCCCTCTACGGTGCGGATACGGTAGCGGCGGTAGGCTTGGTTATCGGGCGAGCCATCGACGAAACGAACCATCGACGCGACGATGTGCGTGGAAGAGACGTTAGAAATATCGAAACACTCCATCACACGAGGCGGTTGGGGGAGGTCAAGGAAATCAGCGAGTTCCGCAAGGTCCTCCGTAGGTTTGACGGTGGTGGGTACGCCACGCCCGCGGCGAAACTGGCGTGTGGGGTTGAGTGTAAGTTCTAGGTTTTGAATGACATCACGGAGCAGAGCAGCTTTCTCGAAATCGAGATTGTCTGCGGCTTGTGCCATTTCATCGCGCAGGCCGTCGAGCCACTCGCGCCGCCCTTTTCCTTCCATGAGTCGGCAGGCTTCTTCGACATTGGCACGATATTTTTCTGAGGAAATACGGGCGATGCATGGCGCGGTGCAGTTGCGGATGACATCGGCGTTACAGTGCTTGTAGTCGATTTCCGTGGGGACATGGGTACGGCAGGAGCGCAGTCCCCATTTTCGATTCATCCATTCCACCGTGGCACGAACGGCAGCGGAGTGGGCGAAGGGGCCGAAATATTTTGATCCATCTTCCTTTCGAGTACGGGTGATAATGAAACGAGGCCAGGGATCGGCGAGGTGAATTTTTACGAGGAGCAGGCGTTTGTCATCGCGGTAGCTGATGTTGTAGCGCGGGCGGTAGTCTTTGATGAGTTTATTTTCGAGGATGAGTGCTTCTTGCTCGTTGCGGACTTCGTGAAATTCAAAATCCCAGATCGCATCAATCAGTGCGCGGGTCTTAGCATCAGTGCGCATTTTCCTTGATGCGATGAAATAACTCGACATGCGTTTGCGTAAATCCTTTGCTTTACCGACGTAGATGATGGCACCTAAGCGATCTTTCATCAAGTAAACGCCGGGCAAGTGGGGCACGGATCGCAATTTTATTCTGAAATCAATTTTTTCCATTCAATGGTCTGGTTGCTGCAAGGTAGCTGGTTATTCAGGGAATGCGAGTCGAAATCGGTAGTGCGATCTTAAGAAAAATGAGATCAATAATCTGTGATTGCCAATGATCGGTTTTGTGATAGCTTCGGCGTAGTCCATGATCAAGCGAGCACTTATAACTCTTTTCGTAAGTATTCCCTTTCTCGTTCCTCTTTCTGCGCAGGAAAAGGGCGCAAAAGCTGTTGCGGTAAGTGAACCGAACTTCCTTGATTTATTCAATGCAGGGGGATGGATCATGTATCCGATGGCGTTTCTATCCGTCATCGCCGCGACGCTATGCCTCATGTATCTGTTTACCATCCGTCAAAATGCGGTGGTTTCTGATCGTTTTATGGATGAAATTGAAACAATGATTCGCTCACGTGATTTACATGGATTAGCTTCGTATTGCAGGCGGCAATCAGAAAGCATGGCGCGCATCACACAAAGAGTGGTGGATTTCATTGTGGCGAATCCGAGTGTGACGCTAGCGGAGGTCCGGGAGATCGCCGAGTCTGAGGGTTCTCGCCAAGCGGGCATTTTAACGAGTCGCGTGAGTTACTTATCCGATATTGGAAATATCGCACCCATGCTAGGTTTGCTTGGCACGGTTTTAGGGATGATTAAATCATTTAATGATCTATCCAAAGGCCTGGAGGGAGTGAAACAAATTGCGCTAAGTTCCGGAATTTCCGTAGCATTGATAACGACTGCTACTGGATTAATCATTGGTATTCCTACGATGTTGGCATATGCGTATTTCCGTACGCGAACAGTTAGGTATATTGGCGAATTGGAAGCGGCATCCAGCCATCTCGTAGCATTGTTGCAAACACTAACGGTAAAAAATGCCACGCCCCAAACGGCGAGTCGTCAAGGAAATGGTGTGGAATTGTAAATGAGTTTATGAAATTTAAACGCAAAGAACTCGATCCCGCCGGTTTCCAGATGGCTCCGATGATCGACATCGTGTTTCTTTTGTTGAGCTTTTTCATTATCACATGGAAATGGTCGAATGATGAGACAGAGCTAGACATTTCTTTGCCCACCACAGCCGAGGGAGCGGAGGCCATTCGGACAAGCGCCGGGGAGAAAATCATTAATATTCGGGAGGATGGAACAGTCATCGTTGATAAAAAACCTCTCACGCTCGATGAACTTTACGAGAAAATGAAAAATCTGGCAGCACTCTACAAAAATCAACCCATTCGGCTGCGGGTGGATCGGAAAACGGAGTCCCAGCACCTGATTGATGTCATTTCCACATGCAATAAGGCCGGAATTTGGAACGTTTCATTTGTCACCCTGAAACCTCAGCCTGAAGAAAACTGATAGATTCATGCAACGATTGATTCTAGTTCTCTATCTCGTATTTGCTTGCGAATGTATTTCCCAAGTAGAACAACCGCAGACGGCAGATCAGATCTACCAGAAAGCGATGAGCACGTATAAGTTGGGGAGTGAATCGACGAACATCGACGAACGGATCTCACAGATCACTACCGCAGGCAGGTATTTCGAGTATTTCATGCTCAACTACCGAGGCCACGAGCGGGCGCGCGACGCGGAATACTATCGAGCACTTTGCTATTACCACACGGGCGACTTCGACAATGCGAAGCAGATTTTTTCCAATATCATCACCTCGCAAAAGACCGGTCCGTATGTGGCTGCGGCGGCATCAGTGATGGCACAAGATGCCTTCGATAAAAAAGATTACGTCGCCGCTGGGATCTTGTATGCGAAGCTCTCAGCCAATGCTGTAAAAGTAGAAGATCGGCACCGTGGCATCTATTACGAGGCAATTTGTCATCACTATCGGCGGCTAGAAAAGCAAGCACTGCAATGTTATGAATCGATTATGGCCGATGAAGCGGCGGCGAACGGTCCCTACATGCATCTTTGTCGCAAAGCCGCAGGGGTGCTGCGTCTTAACCTTGGAGATGCGGCAAAAGCGCTAGAGATCTTTCAGGTTCTACGTAACTCTCTTGCCCCAGAAGAATATCGGGCGGAAGCCGCTCTGTATTCAGGCATTTGCTCGTTGCGCTTGCATGATGAAGAAGCGGCGGAAAAATATTTTCAAGAGGTCTTACAAAACGCCAATGTGAGCTGGCTTATTTTTCATCCCGATGCCCTGACTTACATCATGCAACTGCGGTTTAATCAGAAAAATTATGCTGATGTCGTGGACTTATATCGCACCAATCCACTCAACACCAACGATGCTCGCCAGGCGCGTCGCTCTCAAATCGTCGGCAAAGCCATGATGAAGCTGAAACGCTACATGGATGCGCTCTCGTTATTTTTAGAAGTACAAAAATTGGATGCCGACGGCGATCTTGGCTTCGAGGCTTCCTTCAATCGTCTGCTGTGTTTCTATCAACTCGACGGCAGAAACATTCCTCAGCAAGTCGATGCCTTTGTAGAAATCTACGGAAAATCCCACAAAAATCACGCCTCCATTCACTCCGCTTTAATGATGAAGGCCGCAGCACTACAAGACATTGGACTAAGCGCAGAAGCCGCCGAGGTATTTCGCCTCATTGACGAATCCCGAATCTCCGAGAACATGCGCGATGATCTCCTCTACAACCGTGCATGGTGTTTGGCAAAAGCGAACGACCACCTTGGAGCAATACGTTCCGCGAGTAAGTTTCTTGAATTATTTCCTACCGACGTGCGCAAAAATGAAGCATTGGCTCTGCGCGGCGATTGCCGCTACAAGTCCGCAGATCGTGCCGGAGCAATCTCTGATTTCACCGAATTACTATCGCTCAACCCAAGTCCGAAACTCGCTACCATGGCATGGCAAAAAAAAGCCTTCGCTCACAAAGACCAAAAGGATTACGCACCGATGATCGACTGTTACGAAAAGCTGTTAGGCTTACTCGCCGATACATCATTCGTCGCCCGCGCCAATGCCCATTTCTGGATCGGATACGGCTATCAAAAACGGCAAACGCAAGAAAAAGCCTGCACACACTTGCAAGAAGCACGCAAGCTCGATGCCAAGACCTACAAGAAAAACGCTGGCCTTCTCCTGATCAATAGCTACTTCGAGCTACAAAACATCGATGCGCTATGTGAGGAAATTGACCTTGCACTAGAAAATGGCTACTCTGATGCCGTCTCCCCAGCCATCATTTCATGGGCCGGTGTGCAATCGCTAGGGCTGAATAAAGCACAGCAGGCCTCGCGTTTTTTCCTGCTTATTGCCAACCCTAACGAGCCTAGAAGCACACCGCGCGATGTTTGGCGCAACCTCACTCGGGCGCAAATGATGGCCAAGGACTATCGCGGTGCATTAAAGTCAGTAGAGCATTTTCTAGCTACTGAAAATAAACCCCAGCCACTCGCCGCTGCGCTTTTTGATAAAGCATTGTGCCACCTGAAATTAGGCAAATTGGACTTAACAAAGATCGATCTCGACAGCGCCTTTTCGCATCAACCACAAGGCATTCTCAAGGCCGAAGGGGAAATCCTCATGGGTGATTATTTCATGGAAGCCAAAAAACCCAGCGAAGCCAAAAAATACTACGAAACAAACGCCTCACGCCTCGATGATCAACGGCTCAAACCGCTCGCCTTGCACAAATTGGCCCGCGCACTTGAGGCAAATCAAGAAGCAGCACAAGCCAAAGTCATTCAGGAACAACTCAAAACACAGTTTCCTCAATGGAAATTCGAGGAATAACAGTCATTTTATCCACATTTCGCGCCCCCAAACGCCTATGAAAAATTCCGCGCCCATCGCACTACTCGCCCTGCTGTTTCTCCTCCCATGCTGCCACATCACGGCACAAGAAACAGCACCTGCCATTGACCTCGCGCAGTCACTTGTTGAGCGTGGTTACTCCGCCTATCAACTCGCCAAACAAAGCAAAGATGATGCCGAGCGCAAACGCTATTTCCAAGTCGCCATCAAAAATTTCGAGCGCATCATCAGCGAGCACCCACAGCACCAGAAAGTCGCCGAAGTGCAGTATTTTCTCGCCCAGTCGTACTTCGATTCTGGGAACGCGGCCAAAGGCAAAGAGAGCTTCGCCGCTATCGTCAATGACCAGAAATCCGGCATCTATCTTGCCGCAGCCGCATCCCACCTAGCCAAAGATGCCTTTGGAAAAAAAGATTACAAAAGCGCCGCCCAACTCTACGCGAAGCTAAGTGCCAACGCCACCAGCCCCGCCGACCGCATCCGCGGTGCCTACATGCAAGCACGCTGCTACCAATTGCTCAATAACGAGCGCGAGGCCCTGCGCTGCTACGAATTGGTTCTCACTGATGCGGAGGCTCCTGCCACTGATTTCTTCCAAGCGAGTCTCAGAGCTGCGGCACTGCTTCATCTGCAATCCGACTCACCCGCCAAAGCGCAGGAATATTTCCTCAAGCTCGCGACAACGTCCACGAAAGAAAGTGAGCGCGTGGAAGCTCGACTCTACCACGGCCTCGCAGCACTCAAGGCTAAAGATGACCAACGCGCCGAAGAATCATTCCTCCAAGTTCTTGCCAACAAAAATGTGGAAGCAACAGCATTTCACCCTGATGCCATCAATCAACTATTTAGCTTCTATTTCCAACGTAAGAATTACGCCCGTGTCATCGACCTCCATGAAAAATATGCCGCCAGCATGCCTGCCAAAGCGCAGCATATCCATTACGTCGGGCGCTCCCTGATGTACCTTGAAAAATACCAAAGCGCCATCACCCAATTTGCCCAAGTCGAAAAACTCGCACCCAAGGAACCCATCGCCGCAGAAGCGGCCTACCTATCGATCATCTGCCATCAGAAAATCGGCTCCGCAGACATTGCCGGCAAAGTCGATGACTACTTGGAACTCTATCAGAAAAGCGAAAAAAACAAAGACCGCATCCACACCGCCTACCTGCTCAAGGCCATCGCCTTTCAGCAGCGCTCCCAGATGAAAGAAGCCGCAGCCGTCTATCGCCTCATCGACCCATCTCTTTTAGATCAGACTTACCGTGCCAATGGCTACTTGCAAAAAGGCATTTGCCTCGCCGCCACTGATGCCGCAAAAGACGCCATCACTTCCCTCACCGCATTCATTCAAGGCTACCCGTCCGATCCACGAATCACCGAAGCGCTCGCCCTGCGTGGGGACTGTCACAGCAAAACCGATAACGCAGACCTCGCCCTAGCAGATTTCACCACACTCCTCGCGCGCAAACCCGATGCTAAGCTCACCACCTTCGCTTGGCAAAAATCCGCAGCCATCAAAAAAGCAAAATCTGACTTCGCCGGCATGATCCAATGCTACGAATCACTCCTCTCCGCCGTCCCGGAACTCCCGCTCGAAACCAAAGCCGAGGCATTTTTCTTCACCGGCTACGGCTATGTAAAAATCGATCAGTATAAAAATGCCATTCTCCCCCTCCAAGAAGCACGCAAGCTCATCCCTGCCAGTTATGAAAAAAACGCCAGTTTGCTCATCATCAATTGCCAATACCAACTCAAAGACATCGATGCACTATTCCTAGAAATGGATCGCAGCATCGAGAAAAAAACCATCGCCAGTGTAGCGCCAAGCATGGTCGAGTGGGCCGCATCGCAGGCACTAACAAAAAATCGAGCCGACAAAGCTGACGCCTACCTCTCACAACTCGCAAATAACGAATCCCCAGAAAAAACCAGCAAAGAAGTTTGGCGCAACCTCGCCAAAGCACGCTTGCTCACCAAGAACTACCTTGGTGCCTACACCGCGAATCAACATTACCTCACACAAGAAACCGTTCCTTCTCTCCGCGCCACCGCCCTCTGCGACGATTCTCGCTGTGCCCTTAAACTCGGCAACCACAAGGCCGCAAAAATCTCCCTCGACCAAATTTTCAAACTCAATCCCGGCGACGAGATCAAAAAAGAAGCCGAGCTTTTGTTAGGCGAATACTACATGGCCGTCAACGACATGGAAAACGCGCAAAAAATCTTCGCCTCAAACGCCATCTTGTCCTTTGATCCCGTCTGGAAGCCGCAATTTCTCTCCAAGCTCATACAAGTTTTAGAAGCCAGAAACGACACCGAGCAAGCCAACAAACACCGCGAACAACTAAAAACCGAATTCCCCAACTGGACACCGGAATAACCGTGGCGGCACTTTCCAAGTGCCAAGCCAAAATGGATCGAGTGCTTCACTTCATCATCGCTCGAATCGACTCAATTTTTTACCGAATGGTCTTTGAACTACAACCTTGGAAAATCAGCCGCTGGCAATCGCGACTCATCCTCGCTGCGATAGGATTCTATTTCTGTCACAGCTTGTATTTTTTCTACTACGGTCACGCAACAAAAACGGTAATCTATTTCATGTTGGCATTGATGCCCTTTGTGATTTGGCTTTCGCACCGATGCCAAAAAACGAGAAAACTTAGGATCGATGATTCCGGCATACGCTATGGTTCTTCCCCTCGTCATGAGAAATCGATTTCATGGGACGAAGTCGGAGAAATAAAAATCGGTGAAACTTCGATCTGCATATACTACAAGCAGCGCGATGAACCCCGGCTCATCCATTTTGCATCGGCTGATTATGATAAAACAGCATGGTCGGAAATTCGCTCCATGCTTCAGCAGAGATGCAACTGAAAGCGGTGGACAATCTGTGTCTCGCCTTTCTTTAAATCCCGAACAATAAGACAGTAAGCTGGAAGCCCAAAACTGTGTAATGAGATTGACATTTACTATTTCCCGTGACCGTTCAGATGCCGCAACAAGTCACCGGCCAGTGCGTCGCGGATTCCTACCATTACCATATTATGGCGGATTACATCCATTTGAATCTTTCTCGCGCGAAGATCGTTGGCGGGACAAAAGGTGCTTTGAGCGATGATCGTTGGAGCAGCTTTACAATCGCATGATGAGTCGGCAGCGGAGTCCATTGTTCAAGCTGAGCTGCAATATTGGCAGATGCCAGACGGCCAAGAGTTGCGGGAAGTCTCGCAGAAGAGTGACCCGCGAAAAGTAGCGATCCTGATCAAGCGTCATACCAGTGCCCGAAACACGACCGAGGAACTTTCGAACCCGCCAGGACATTCTCCCTTGAAACAGTCAAAAAATATGCCGTAGGCATCAATGCTTGCCTACTCAAATTAAACCGTTACGAACGCAGCAAAAATCATGGATTTTACCATTTTTTTGTCACTGCCGTGAATGGTGATGTCGTGTCAGTGCACCTTGATGGAGAGAACTACAATCTGCAAAAAAAGGAGATTGTTGGGAAAAATAACGAAGTAGTCACCGAGTTCCATTTTACTGATCTAAAGCAAGTGCCAGACTGGTTAAAAAACAGCCGATTCGTCGTTGATGATGATTGGTTGCTCTGCATCACATGTCATGTTTTTTCCCAGCCAGGCAAGCCCGTTACTCTTCCTGCTGACATGCCGCAGGCTGAGAGCAATCAAGCAGTAGAGGAGAAGCCCACCTTGCCTTCGTATGCGAAGCAAATGAACTTGATCTACAATAAACAAGAGCTGTCCGGGCATCTCATCGCAGCAAACGAAAAGGTCTTTTGGTTTTGGCAAACAGGAGGAAGCCCGCGCCTTTATGAGTCAAGCAAGCTCGATCTGACGAGTGCCAATCAAGTCATGAAATGGCGCTACGAAATGCGCCAGTTCGTCGCGCCACGGGTAACTACAATGCGCTCATTAGCCGCCTCGAAGACGAGTGCATTCAGTGGTATGCCGAGGCCACTGCGGTCTTCCCGTCTGGCACAACGAATGGCGATCTCATCTGCGGGCAAGTTCCCACCATCTACAATCCCCCCACAGCCGTCCCTGCGCCACCCATTTCACCTGCTTGATGGCGGGAAAATGTGTCTCTTTTTCCTGTAAACAGGGCTGTTTCGCTAAGAAATAGCCCTTTTTTCGTAAAAATGAGCCATCGTTTGGGGCAAACTGGACGTTTTTCCCATTTTTAGGTACATTTTCTGCCAAAAAACGCACTTGGGCAATGATTTTTCGCCAGAAAGTGATAGGGCAAGTATGAAAAGTGATAGGGCAAGTAGAGAAAGTGATAGGGCAAGTAGGGAAAGTGATAGGGCAAGTAGGGAAAGCTATGCGGCAAGTATGTAGGCGACCCACCCAAGTATGAAGGAGGATCGGCGATGCTCATCAGATGCCTGCCAAGGAGCGGAGAGGGAGTGGCGATGTCCAGAGGCGGCATGCCAAGGTGCGAAAGTGGTACACCAAGCTGAAGAAGCCTCACTGTAAAAGAAGGTGCAAGGAATTTTTTGTAAGTAGCATTTCGCTGAGGGATGGTTAGTTATGGTTTTAGATTTTGGGCTGAGCGCAAGAGGGGTGTTTGCTGGCGGGGGAGGATCTTGCTGCTTTGCTGGCTTTTCTGGATCAACAGCATGCGGCGGCACTCCCGACGGCAAGACAAATCGCCGCCGATTCTCGACTGATGATTCCCCTACGCAAAGCAGCGATTCACACCGTAGGGAAATTCGGAACGGCTGAGGATGTGGCATTTTTAGCAGAGTTAGCCAAAGCGGACACCACCCTATCCGCCGCCACGCAGCCCGCAATTCAAAGCCTTCAAAAGGAAATGGGAAGCCAAGAGTAAAGCGGCAAGCAGAATGACAGACATCCGCTCTGAGTGCCGTGATCAGAGGGAGAACGTGATGATTCTGAGAAAAAGCAGCGATTTACTATTGAATTGCGTTGGTTGAGCGTTTTAGCTCCTTTTCCGCATGAATATCGTCGCATTGTTTTCTGGTCAAGGAGCTCAAAAAGTGGGCATGGGTAAAGATTTTTTTGATGCCAGTGAGACGGCACGGGAATTGATGCTGGAGGCAGATCAGACCCTGGGCATGAAAGTCACGGATGTGATGTTTGAAGGGCCGGCGCAAGAACTCACACGGACGGCATGGTGCCAGCCCGCTTTGTATTTGCATGGGGTTACAGCATTGCGGTTATTGCACGAAAGATTGCCATCCATCAATGTTGTGGCATGTGCGGGATTATCTTTAGGCGAATTTACCGCACATGCGGCGGCTGGTAGTATTTCCGTCAGTGATGGCTTGCGCCTTGTCGCCCGCCGGGGAGCCTTCATGGAAGAAGCATGCGCCGCAACGCAAGGCACTATGGCCGCGCTGATTGGCGGTGAAATAACTGCGATTCGTGAACTAGCCGCAGTTTGTGATGTGGATGTGGCGAACATCAACGCTCCTGGGCAAATCGTTTTATCTGGTGCTGTAAGTGGAATCGAAGCAGTTACGGAGAAAGCCAAAGATTTTGGTATTCGGCGGGTGATCCGCTTGGATGTAGCGGGGGCCTACCACTCGCGGTTGATGCAATCGGCGCAAGATCAACTGGCCATGGAATTGCGCGGTGTCCAAATCGAAAGTCCAAAAGTCCCCGTGATTTGTAACTATGGCGCACGCGTGGTTGCCGAGCCTGCGGAGATACGCGAAATGCTAGAAAAACAAGTCACCGGATCTGTGCGCTGGCAGGAATCGCTTGAATGGCTCATTGCACAAGGACATACCCAATTTGTCGAATTTGGCCCAGGAAAAGTCCTGACTGGCATGCTCGCAAAAATTAACAAAGACGTGAATTGCCTCTGTGTCGAAGACTTGCCAAGCCTAGAAACTGCGGTGGCAGCACTCGCGTAATCATTCGCCCGTTGATTCGGCTTCCTCTGGCTCAGCGTCGCGGGCTTTGGGAAGTTGATCTACGGCTTCAAGTAGGTTGACCAGTTCCACGCCGCGCTCGGCGGAATCATCGATACGGAAGCTAAGAATGGGAGTCGTCTTGAGAACCACGCGTTTCATGACACGGCTTTGAATGCGTCCGTGATCACGGTTGAGGCGATCAATAATCGCGTTAGGATGGCCACCGAGAACGCTCATCCAGACGCGCGCTTCACGGAAATCTTGGGTGATTTCCACTTCATTCACGGTCACGAGGATGCCAGGCCATTCGTAGTCATGACGAAGAACGGCGCTGATCTCGCGGCGGAGTAGTTCATTGACTCGGTCTTGGCGTTGGGACATTTTGGTAAACTTTGATGGTGAATGAATGAAGAAAGATTTCGTCGATTACGGACAAAATTAGAGGTCTTGCTTGATTTTCTCCAAGGTGTAGCACTCGATAATATCACCTTCGAGGTATTCATCGAAGTCACCAAGGCGGATGCCGCATTCGAGGCCGACTTTAACTTCGTCAACCTCTTCTTGGAAGCGACGTAGGGTGGACATTTTTCCATCGAATACCGGAACACCGCCGCGAACGACGCGAGCGTGAGCCTTACGAAGAATTTTCCCTTGGCTAACATACGAGCCAGCCGCTTTGCCTTTGGTAAGTTTGAAGACTTGGCGCACTTCGGCGAAGCCGACAGATTTCTCGCGGGAGAGTGGTTGCAGGAGACCTTGCATCGCCTCACGCACTTGGTCGATCAGCTCATAGACCACGGAATAAAGTTTTACTTGAACGCCTTCGGCTTTCGCGGATTTTACGGCCTTACCTTCGAGTTTGACATTGAAGCCGATGACAATGGCTCCTGCGGAGCTAGCCATGACGACGTCAGATTCGGTGATCGGGCCAGCACCGGCGACGAGGAATTGCACTTCCACTTTTTTCGATTCGATGGACTCCAGAGCATTCTTGATGGCTTCCACGGAACCTTGCACGTCACATTTGAGTACGAGCTTGAGGCGTTGGGCGGAAGCACTATCGTTGACCATGGAGAAAATGTCTTCCATGCGCGCCTTGACAGGGTTAACGAGGCGGGCTTTGCGCATTTCCTCCTGCCGTTCAGCAGCGAGGCGTTTGGCGGAGCGTTCATTTTCCATCTCCACGAGTTCATCGCCTACGTGAGGCATGTCTTCGAAGCCGATGATTTCCACCGGAGTTCCAGGGCCTGCGGCTTTGATGCTTTTCCCGAGGTCATCGGTCAAAGTGCGAACTTTTCCAGAAAAAGGCCCGCAAATAAAGGGTGTGCCGACTTTTAGTGTGCCGGTATCGACAATGGCGGTGGCGGTAGCACCACGGCCTGGTTCCACACGAGCCTCGATGATCGAAGCACGGGCGACGCCTTTGGGGTTGGATTTAAGCTCAAGAACCTCGGCTTGGAGGAGAAGTAGCTCAAGAAGAGTATCGATTCCTGCGCCAGTAAAGGCAGAAACTTCGGCAAATTCTGTATCGCCACCGAAATCGGTGGTCTGCACGCCGATTTCCGCAAGTTGCGTTTTGGCACGCATGACGTTTGCGGTTGACAGGTCGCATTTGGTAAAGGCGACGACGATGGTGCGATTTGCCTTTTTCGCGTGTTCGATGGCCTCGCGGGTCTGCGGCATGACGCCGTCATTGGCAGCAACGACGATCACAACGATGTCAGTTACATCGGCACCGCGGGCGCGCATGTTCGAGAAAATCGCGTGACCGGGAGTATCGAGGAAGGTAACGGGTTGATCGTTATGGAAGACTTGATAGGCGGCGATGTGTTGGGTAATGCCTCCCGCTTCTCCTGCGGCAACGCGCGATTTGCGGATCGTATCCAGCAAGGTCGTTTTGCCATGATCGACGTGTCCCATGATGGTGATGATAGGCGCACGGAGTTTGAGAAGTTCTTCTGGTTCTTCTACCGGTGCTTCTGGTTCAACGATGATTTCATCGACCTTGTGAACGCCGCCGCCTTTTTCGCGTTTTTCGCGCTCAAAGATGAAGCCGTGTTTTTCGCAAATTTTTACAGCAATTTCCGGCTCGATGGCGTGATTGGGGCTAGCGAAAATTTTCTGGTCGATGAGGTCTTTAACGACTTGGAAAACCTTAAGTCCCATGCGCGCGGCGAGTTCGCTGACGATGATGGGCGGTTTAATGCTGATCGTTTTGCTATTTTCCGCTTCGGCAGGTGCCGTAGATGCTGGTGGTGGTTCGATCGGTTCCGCAGCGGGGAGAGGCACGACGGGAGAAGTAAATGTCGGCAGCGTGACTGGTAAAGGTGGCAGCGCAAGGTCGGCATCCTCTTTATCAAGCACTTTGGAAATCGTGGGAACCACGGTTTTTCCCGAGCGCTCAGTTTTGCGAACACCAGATTTTTTCTTGCCGTCAAGATCCATGAGATCCAGCGTGACAGCCTTTGGTTTTGCAGGAGAAATGGGCTTAACAGGTTCTGGCACTTTCGCGGCAGCAGCATCCCGTTGCCGCTCACGACGTGAGGGCTTGGGCGAACCTCCAATGAGGTCCAGGGTTTCGTTTTTCGGTTTGTTGCTTTCGCTTTCGGATGGCATCAGGAATAGTACGGTGCGTTTGGGGGAGAGTGAAATAGGAAATTATCCAAGGAGGGCTTGTGCCTTGGCGAGAATGTCTGCGGCCTCATGCTCAGGAATGCCAAGAGAATCTGCGATATAGTCAGCAGGCATTTCCGTTACGAGTTCGAGGGAAATCCCGCCTGCGCGGAAGAGTTTTTCTGCTAACTCATCATTGAGACCGAGGCTTTCACCGAGGGTGTGTGCGGCGTTATTGACGCGATCATCAAACATTTTCTGTTGTGATTCATCGCGACGAACCTGCACATCCCAATCAATTAGGCGAGACGTGAGACGAGCATTTTGGCCGCGTCGGCCAATGGCTTTGCTGAGATCTTCTTCTGAAACGGTAACGTGAATGATTTTTTTCTCTGCATCTACCGTCATGGAACGGATTGCAGCAGGTTTTAGAGCTTCCTCTACCATGTCGCGTGGGTCTTCGCTCCAACGAAGAATATCAACTTTTTCATTATTGAGTTCACGGACGATGTTTTTGACTCGTGCTCCACGCATGCCAACACATGCACCCACGGGATCGACTTTTTCGTCTCTGCTCCATACGGCGATTTTTGTTCGATGACCAGGTTCACGAGCAATGCCGCGAATCTCAACGGTGCGGTCGGCAATTTCGCTTACTTCGGCCTCGAACAAGCGACGAACGAAGTGAGGGTGGCTACGAGAAAGAATGACTTCTGGACCACGGCCTTCATTTTCCACGGCGACGACGTAGGCACGAATGCGGTCGTTGATGTTGTATTCTTCCGTTTGCACCCGCTCGCGTGCGGGCATGAGAGCTTCAAATTTTCCAAGATCGATGTAAACATCAGAGCGCTCGAAGCGGTTGACTACACCAGAAACAATTTCACCTGCACGATCTTTGAATTCTTCAAAAATCATTTCTTTTTCTGCCATGCGGAGGCGTTGCTGCATGGTTTGCTTGGCAGTCTGCACAGCGATACGGCCAAAGTCTTTTGGTGTAATATTGAAATCAATGCTGTCTCCTGGTTGAGCGAGCGGATTTTTTTTGATCGCCGTAGAAAGCGGAACTTGGTTGAATTTGTCGCGATAATCTTCATCGGCGACTACTTGCATGGATCCAAAAATTTTGGTATTGCCCTTTTTAAGGTCAATTTCTGCTTTCAATGTAAAAATCTTCTCGGCGCCAGGAACCATTTTGCGATAGGCCGCACAAAAAGCGTATTCCAAGGCAGCGATTACGCGTGAGCGATCAATGGCTTTTTCTCTCTCGTAGAAGTCAATAAGGGCTACGATGTCGTTGGTCATGTTCTTGAAATGTTAATCGATTAGTGTTGTGCCAAATATACAAAAGAGTGGGTAAAATACCCACCCCTTTCTTACGTCGGAAGTTGTTGCGAAGTCGAGATGCCCGAAAAGGAATCGAGTTGCAAGCGAAAAATGACTTGACGTGAGAATTGATTTTTTCCCGTTGGCCACGCAACGTTTTGGGGCGAGGCGGAAGAAATTTAGATGGTCATGGCATGGAAGCCTCCATCGACGATGAGTTCGTGCCCCGTAATGAAAGAACCCGCCGTTGGTGAGGCGAGCAGCAGGGTGGCACCGATGAGTTCTTCTGCATTGCCGAAGCGGGACGCTGGGGTTTGGCGAAGAATGTCCAAGACTCGTGATTCATCGAGGACTTTACGATTTTGTTCCGCGGGGAAGAAACCGGGGACGAGGGTGTTCACTCTGATGTCTTTGTCCGCCCACTCACGAGCAAGATTTTTGCTGAGGTTATGGACGGCCGCTTTGGAAGCGGAGTAGGTGAAAACGCGGGATAATGGTGAGAGACCCGAAATCGAACCAAGGTTGATGATGGAGGCGGGTTGGCTGTTTTCGATGAAGTAATTTCCAAAAACTTGGCATGCGCGGAATACGGCTGACAGGTTGGTATCGATGATGCGGGTGTATTCTTCTTCCGACACTTGAAGAAAGGGAGTAGGGCTGTTGGTGCCGGCGCCGTTGATGAGGATGTCCACTTTGCCCGAGCGCTGGATGACTTGGTCGAGGAGGTTTTGGAGGGAATCCCGGGAGGTAACATCGACAGGTACGAAGTAACCCGAGCCGCCATGGGATTCGATTTCGGCGAGGCGGCGTTCGGCTTTTTCTGGAATGCGTCCGCCGAGAACGACTTCACATCCGGCGCGAGCAAGTCCTACGGCCATGGTGCCGCAGAGTTCGCCTGTGCCGCCAATGATGACTGCAGTTTTTCCGGTGAGATCGAAGAGAGATTTGAGGTAGTTTGCTGTTTGCATGGTATGGATGAAGTTGGTGGTAAAATGGGCTTAAAATTGCCACTCAGGGCGTTGAAGTTCGCGGTTGATTTGATTGAACTCTTCGACTTCTGCGGGAGTGAAGAGGAGTCCGCCGCGGGCATCGGATTCTTGGCGCGCTTTGGCTTCGATTTGGCCAGGCAACATCGCGTTATCGTTGCCATGGCCGAGAATGTCATGGATCACTGAAGTGAGATTTTGCATTTGGCTGCGTGCATCAGCGAAATTCCTTCCGCTCAGTGCCTCGGGATGAATTACTTGGAAATAGAAAGCGCTAGTCGATTTTTCGCCCTCGCGTGGAACGGCGCGTCCGCGATGGGTAGGCAGCGAGCCGCCGATGAGTGCCGCCATGAGTTCGTTGATGAGCGAGAGTCCGTAGCCTTTGTGTCCACCAAAGGGAAGGAGCGATGAGACTTGGTGTGGATCAGTGGTGGGATTTCCTTCTTTGTCAACGGCGGCGCCGGGAGGGAGTTGTTTGCCTTCGCGCTTGAGTGCTTGCACACGTCCCATCGCGACGGTGGATGTTGCCCAGTCAATCACCAGAGGAAAACCGCTGGCGTCCATGGTGGGAAATCCCCAAGAATGCGGGTTGGTGCCTAAGGTAGGAAATTTCCCGCCGAATGGAACAACCTCGGCAAGGGTGGAAGTGCAGTTGGTGTAGGCGATGTAACCACGCTCGGCTGCTGCCATGACGTAACCGCCGCCCCATAGGTAATGGAAAGCATTATCGATGGAAATTTGGGCGATGCCATACTTGTCAGCGAGTTCGATTGCTCGATCAATCGCGCGATAGGCAACGCTTTGGCCGAGTTTTTTGTTAGCGTTCCAGACTTCAGATGCGGCAAAGCGGGAGGGCAGGACTTCAATTTCCGCGCCAGGAATGCAGCCGCCGATGGCTGATCCGAATAAATGATCGAGATGCAATGCTTTTAACGCGTGGTGTGTGCGAATGCCGTGACGCGCAGCTTCTGCAGCAAGTTTCGCGCCTTCGGCGGCTTCGTCTGCCTTGTAGCCGCGGTGCATGTAAGCAGCCACAACAAGTTCATCATGCTGGTTTCGTGGAATGGTGAGGTATTCGGACATTTTCGTGAGTTCAATGGAGCTGAAAATTGATGGCATAGGGATTATTTCTTTCTGGAAAAAAATCAATAAACCCGTATTCAGACGCGGTGAAGTGTGAAACCATTTTGACCATTTGTCCACGAGAAATCATTGCATGAATCACATCGCGAGACAACATGTGGTGAAAGTTTGACAAATTTTAGGCTAGAAATGAGTATCTCGTGATATAGAAATGAGATGTCCATGCGCGACTTCCGCATCCGATTTTTCTCCATCTTACTTATGAAATTACGTTCCATTTGGCATGCTGCATCCCTCATATTACTTACGACGACTGGTTTTGGGCAGGATTCCGCCGATGTGATTGTCTATGGCTCTACACCAGGAGGTTTTTGTGCGGCCATTGCAGCGGCTCGCGAAGGTTCCTCTGTGATTTTGCTCGAACCGACAGAGCACATCGGCGGTTTGAATACGGGCGGCTTGAGCCATTGTGATTCTAACCAAATGCGTCGTGAGAGTTTATTGGGGCTTTTCGAGGAATGGCATAAGCGCGTGGTGAAAGATTACACCGACCGGGGATTGCCTGCGCCGTACGATCCGTCCGTGAAAGATTCAGCCCGATGGATCTTCGAGCCACACGTTGCCTCGCGAGTAACGAACGCCATGCTCAAGGAGGCGGGCGTTACCGTGTTAAAGAAAAAATATCTTCAATCCGTTACCAAAGACGGCGCTCGCATTACCTCTCTGGTCACGAAAGATGGCACCTACCAAGCAAAAGCATACGTCGATGGTTCATACGAAGGTGATCTCATGGCGGCGGCAGGAGTGGCGTGGGCGATCGGGCGCGAAGGCCGTGCCGAATTTGGCGAATCCTATGCGGGAAAGCAATTTCCCCAACAAAAACCCCTGATGAAAATCAATGGCTTTGATGACACGGGAAAACTTCTCCCTCTTGTGACCACGAGTGACTCTGGAGCTGCAACAGCAGGCGACAAATATATCATGACTTACAGTTTCCGTCTCTGCCTAACCAGTGATCCGGACAATAAAATTCCGATGCCGAAGCCGATGGCCTATGATCCAGCGCGTTTTGAAATCGCTCGCCGCATGGCAAAAGCCGGTATCAAAGTGGGCTTCGACCTATACCCTCTGCCGGGCAAAAAACTGGATGGCAACAATTCCATCTACGGGCAATTTTCGCTTGGATTCGTAGGCGCATGCAATGACTGGCATTCGGCGGACGAAGCGGGTCGTGCAAAAATTTGGGAAGAACACAAACAATACACGTTAGAATTTATCCACTTTCTCAACAATGATCCTGCCATACCGAAAAAAATTCGTGATCAATATGCCAATCTGGGACTTTGCAAGGACGAGTTTGCCGCGACAGACCATTTCCCGCCCGCCCTCTATGTGCGCGAGTCACGACGGATGAAAGGCATGTATGTGATTTCCCAAAAAGACATCATCGATTCTCCAGAAAAAGATGATCCGATCGCCGTTTCCTCATTTCCCATCGATTCGCACGACTGCCAACGCATCGCCATGAAAGATGGCGGAGTAATCAATGAGGGGACGATTTTTCCCGTCCGCGTTGCCAACACAAGATTCGGATACGCGTATCAGGTGCCGTATCGTTCCGTTCTGCCGCAAGCAGAGCAATGCAATAATCTTCTCGTCCCAGTCGCACTGTCATGCACCCACGTGGGAATGTCCTCTTTACGCATCGAAGGCGCGTGGATGGCCATCGGTCAAAGCGCAGGAATCGCTGCTTCGTTAGCTGCGAAGACGAACGTGCCAGTGCAGAAATTATCCTACCCCATTCTGCGGGAACGGCTTATTGCGCAAGGCCAATCACTGTCCTTGCCCCCTCCACCCGCGACAGAAAAAAAATAAATGCCCGCGATATTGCTGTTGTTTTGCGACCATTCAACTTGCATCATTTCATGCAACCAATAAGCTCTCTGCCATGGCGATTCACTCCTTTTTACACTACCAGCCAACCATCCATGAAAGTTCCTTCGTTGCCGCTAGCGCCGATGTAATTGGCCGCGTTACTTTAGAAGAAGAAAGCAGTGTGTGGTTTAATGCAACGCTGCGTGGCGACATCAATCAGATCGTCATCGGCCCGCGCTCGAATGTGCAGGACAACGCCGTCATCCACCTCGCCGATGATTACGGTTGTTACGTGGGTGAATTCGTCACTGTCGGTCATAGTGCGATTCTTCACGCCTGCACGGTGAAAGATGAAGTTCTCGTGGGGATGGGTGCGATTATTTTAGATGGCGCAGTTATTGGCGAACGATCCATCATCGGTGCAGGTGCCTTAGTCACAGGCGGCACAGTCATACCGCCGGGCTCTCTGGTGCTTGGTTCGCCAGCACGAGTGGTAAAAACTCTCGACCTAACAGAACAAGCGAAGATCAAAAATTGGGCAGAAAAATATGTGAAAGGGTCACGGCTCTATCGCGATTCCCTTTAAAGGGTTACGCGGTTCTCGAAGCTCTGCTTTGCCCGTAGCCCGATTTTTAACGACTTCCCGCAACTGTCCACAGCCCGCTCCTACATCGATGCCGCGCCGCTGCCGAAACGTACACGGATAACCCGCAGCGCGGAGGATTTTCTGAAAGCGGATCGCATCGTGGTGTCCACTCGCATGCCCACTGAAACCTTGCGTGGGATTCAAGGGAATCAGATTGATATGCACATTGATTCCCTTCAACAAAGCGGCCAGTTCGTAGGCGACTTCGTCCGTATCATTTTTCCCAGCAATCAGTGTCCATTCGATGAAAATGCTTTTGCCGATGCTGCGATCATAAACACGGCAGGCCTCGATGAGTTGATCTAATGGCCATTTTTTCGCAACGGGAATCAGTGCCGCACGCGCCGATTCGTTTGAACCATGTAGGCTCACGGCGAGATTGTAAGGGCATTTTTCCGCTGCCATTCGATGAATTGCAGGAACAAGGCCAACCGTGCTAATCGTCATACGATGCCGCGACAGACTACACCCCCGTTTGTCCGCAAGGGTGGCGAGTGCCTTCATCACGGCATCATAATTGTGCAGTGGTTCGCCCATTCCCATGAGCACGAGATTGCGCAAATCTCTCTTGCCATCTTTGCGTAAAACACGTTGCACGTGAAGCACTTGGGCAAGGATTTCTCCCGTGCGCAGCTGTCGAGTGAAGCCCGCTTGACCGGTGGCGCAGAAGACGCATCCCATCGCGCATCCAACTTGGGTGCTCACGCATACGGTGTGGCGACCATCATACCCCATCAGCACGGTCTCAATGGTTTGGCCATCACGCAGACGGAGTAAATATTTTCTCGTTAGGCCATCCGAACTATGTGTTTCTTGCACAACTTCTGGATCATCGACGAACCATCCTTGCTCCGTTTTATCGGAAATCCATTTCTGCAAGGGTGGGAGGAAGGAATCACAGTTCTTCAGATCGCGAAGCCCCTGCCCGTGCAAGGCTCGCCAAAGTGCTTTCGCGTGTACGGGTTTGACTCCGTCCTTACAGAGTTCGATGGTCAATTCTTCATAGGAAAAATCCAGCCAAGGACGCGTATCGTGCATGTCTTGCTTATCGAAGTGGGATCATCGAAAATCCTGTATCGCCGCCGACTTCGGCAAACGATGCGGTAGCAGAACTCCGGTCTTCACTGATGCAACGACCATGGATGGTTGTCTTCACTTTGCTATCAAATCCAAGCAGCATCCGCACTTGTCGATTATTGCTTAGCACGAGACGGACACTGGCGCGATACGGCACAGCATTGATTTCACCGCTGGTGATCGTGCCTGTTTCTACCACAGGATTTGCTCCCGGAGGCGTGATAGAAAATGTTGCGGTACCAGAACGGGGAATCGAAAAAACATGCACACCTTTAGCGTTTTCCATGGTGATTTTTTGTCCGTTAAACGATCCAGGCGGCAGAATATCCCGGCTATCATACCGAACCAATGCTGGGCGAAAACCTTTGATCGGAGTGGTGCCGTAGTTCAAATCGAAAAACCGCATCATATTGGGCGAGCCTAACCAGCGAGGATTGACGCTGACCCAAGTCGAAAGATCATCCACGAGGCTGACATGACAACGAAATTCACTGCGTTGGGGTTGGGTGAAAGAATAACGATTGGTCGTTACCGCAGGCGCAGGTGCAGCAGCTACTTTGTAAGAAGGAATTGATACTACGGGCAGTCGTTGCGACGTGGCGCGATATTTCGCAGCTTCCGCGCCCACCCGCTCGATGGTAACACTGGTAATTCTCACAAATTGACGAGGAGGTATGACATTATTGCCCGTGATTTGATCAAGAATTGTGTCCACAATCGCCGTCCCCTCCGTCACACGACCAAATACCGTATGTTTCCCTTCAAGATGAGGAATGGCAGTTCCCGTCAGAAAAATCTGACTGCCGTTTGTGTTAAAGCCGGAGTTTGCCATGGCGAGTAAATACGGTTGATCAAATTTGTAAGTGAGCGGAACGGATTCGCGCATTTCGTCAGGAAAGGTATATCCTGGGCCGTCCGTTCCTTGACCATTTTTTGAACCAACTTGCGCAATTTTGAATCCCGGGTCATTGATGATGCGATGAAATACCACATCGTTATAAAATGGTTGTGGTGGCTTGGTAGTCGAAACCATCCCCGTTGTTGAATCGATCCAACGTCGCGTCCCTTCAGCCAAAGTCACAAAATTTCCCACAGTACGTGGTGCTTCTTTATAAAACAACTCCACTTTAAAATTCCCCAAATTGGTAGCGAAATTGGCATAGACCTGTGCCTTCGCATGCACGATGAACGCCAAGCTCAGTATGAAATAGGAAAGATGTTTCATGCGTTTTGGTTACTTGGTTTTGTATGCCATGACAAGAAAAGATTTTGGGGCAACGGCAGAACGGTAAGGCGATTGGCCTATGTTAGGTGCCGATGTCGATTTGACACGCGGCAAAATTTTTTAAAAGATTTTCTTGCCAAAATCGAGAAATATCGCTTTTATCTCGCCCCCCGCAACGCAAGTTGCAGACATCCTGCTCGGATGGCGGAATTGGTAGACGCGCTAGACTAAGGATCTAGTAGAGAAATCTGTGGGTGTTCGAGTCACCTTTCGAGCACTTTCCCTTATAAATCAAGGGGAAAGTCGTGTGAATGAGGCCATTGTTGACACGCCAAACTCGCTCATGAACGAGGGTGGCGACAAAATGGCGACAAACGAGGGAAGCACTTCCCCCAAGCAACGGGTCAAGAAGGCTGGGCCATATCATAAGGTCAAATCCGGCTCAGCCGTATTCCCCATTTACCGCACGGAATCGAAAGGCCGAATCCGCTACACTCTGAGCTTCTACCGAGATGGTCGCAGAATGCGCAAAATGTTCAACGATCTGGAATCCGCCAAAAAGGAGGTGTTGTTCGTGGCGCAGCGAATTCAGTCAGGCATGCAGCATGTGACAGACCTCAAGCCGCACGAGCGCGATACGTTCAAAGCAGCAGAGGCACTTCTCGAAAAACTCGGAATCCCACTGTATGCAGCCGTGGAGGATTACGTCCGCGCCCGCAATGTCGTCGGTGATGAATCACTGTCCGTGATAGCCGCAGAATACAGCAAGATCTTCGGCAATATCGTCCGACGCGCCACGGTGCCCGAGGCGGTGACAGAGTTGATCAAGATCAGGCAGCAGGACGGTGCGAGCGTGAAATATCTGGGCCAACTTCGCACCACCTTGAACCGCTTTGCCGCTAAGTTCACCGGACCGATCATGGAAATCACGGGTCCCGATGTCGATGCCTGGCTGCGCGCCCTGCAGATCGCCCCCGTGACGCGCAATTTGATGCTGCGCTGCATCAAAGTGCTCTTTTCGTTCGCTAAGGCTCAGAACTATCTGCCCAGCGAAAAAGCAAGGGCGGTGGAACTCATCCAGCAAGTGCGCGTGAAGTTGGACGATGTGGTCCTCTTTACGCCAGAGCAGATGACCACCCTACTCCATCATGCGTCGCCTGATCTTGTGCCCATTCTCGCCATCGGAGCGTTTGCGGGGATCCGCATGGCCGAGCTCAATCGACTGGATTGGAGCGCCGTAGATTTGGAGCGTGGGTTCATTGAAATCCGCGCAGGTCAGGCCAAGACAGCCTCACGCCGCGTGGTGCCCATCAGCGACAACCTAGCCGCATGGCTCGCTCCCCTTCCGCGCCGAGGGAAA
>CAMAYN010000012.1 GCA_945862285.1 Akkermansia muciniphila
CCTAAAGTAATTCCCATACAATTTTGACCTTCTTTGAGAGCTGTCGTCACATCATGAGAACGAAATAATATTCTCTTATCAAAAGCGGTCCACGGTGGATCAAGTGGCGCATCGGCTAACCTTTTCCCGTTAAGACTCGGCAGAGCATAGCCTAATCCAGCAAGATGCAAGCGTGCTCTAAGGATTGGCTTGGCAATCTTAAATTCTTTACGCATCAACGGCGCAGGATCAGGCAAATAAAAATCTTGATCCTGAGTAGGATTTTCCTTCCCGTCGTCGATCCATCGCGCGCCGTGCCAATCGGCAGTTGTCATAGGCGCGATGTGTAGTTCCACTGGTTTACTCCATAGGGAACTTAGGACATTGCCCGTCCAGCTTTTCACTTTCCAGAAATAAACTTTACCTGCTTGCAATGGCTTCCCCGCATAAGATGCAAATGGGGAACGGGTCGCGCGTTGTTTGCCAGAATCCCAAAGATCTCCTTGATCTTTCATCAAGATTTCTAATGAACTTGCCACAAGAATTTGCCATGCCGACTGCGCCTGCAAAGGATCGGAGGATTCTATACGCCAAGAAAATTTTGGCTTGGTCGTAACAGAGGCTGTTTCTCCACAACCATCTGCCCGCAAATCGAGTGGTATCATCTCCGCAAACATCGCGTATGTAGATAACGCTAGGACACCCACCAACCAAGCGCGAAATCGGGTGTTTTTTACAATTGTCGTCATGCCAGATGTCTATCAGCAGGTATGACAATAGCAAGAAGAATGCATAGGACCCATTGCCTTGGGCTCTTGTGCGCAATATACTTTTATTCGAGCCTTACACCGTCGTGCTGGCGCGGCGGAGTCGATCCATGATTGCTACCCCTAAGCCTACTTCGCTTACTGGTTCGGCGATGATGGCATCGGCACCTACGGCATCGAGGCGGCGCATGACATGAAATAAACGCAGTGCCGCTTCTGGCAGCTTGCCATTTCCTGGGCTCAATGGCTCCACCGCCCTCCAATGATGCAGATCCACATATTGGCCTTCACCTGTGTACGATAAAAGGGCATAGGTTTTCCCAGCTTCTGGACGAAAATCACTAGGATCTTTCAGTAAATACAGCGGCGTGTTTGGCGCGTAGTGACTCTCTAACAATCCTGGCGCGGCTGGCTTGCTCGGATCTTTTGCCGCACGGAATTTTTCCACCTTGCCGAAATTTTGTAGCATTTCCTTGGTGATGGGGCCTGGACGCATGATGGTCAAAAGCGGGCGTTTTTCTCCCATCTGCACATGGACGATGGTACTTTCTAGGCCTTGCGAACAGGCACCACCATCGACGATCAAAGGAATGCGACCATCCAACTCTTGAAAAACCGCCGCAGCCGATGTGGGAGAAATCCGCCCGAAGCGATTCGCGCTGGGAGCCGCGAGTGGTTGCCCTAGCTCCCTGACGATTGAAGAGAAAATCTTATTTGCACTCAAGCGCACCGCCACCGTGGGCATGCCACTGGTTACGAGATCGGGGACATCGGGATGCTTTGGCAGAATCATAGTCAGCGGTCCTGGCCAAAAGGCATTCGCTAATTTTTCGACGACGATTTTGATTTCCTCTGGGACGATGGCTACGCGATCCAAATCGGATTTTTTGCCAATATGGACAATCAACGGATCAAAACTTGGTCGTTCTTTGGCGGCGAAAATTTTTGCCACCGCTGCGGCATCGAAGGCATTTCCTGCCAAGCCGTACACCGTTTCCGTGGGCAAGGCTACCACCTCGCCCGCAGCTAAAATCGCAACGGCGGCTTTTACAGCTTCTTTCGTTTGTTCATCGCTTGTGGAAATCATCTCGGTTTTCATCGGACAAACAGCATGACGGGCATCACGTTTCGCGTCAAGATTCAGATTATTTTGAAAAATGCGCCTAGAGACTGAGAAAGATGAACTGCGAGGGCGTGAAAGTGACGCACATTTTCCCCGCATTGCTTTTGCCCTTTACATCGGGGTGGCAGATGGCTTGTATCTGGTTACGTTACGAATGTGCAATATTTGGAGATTTTTGTTTTTTCCGCTGCTTTTGCCAGTTTTGGTGCAAGCTGCTGATCAACCTGCCGCAGAGACCATAACTCCTGCCGTGCCTGCGTTGCCCGACCCGATTACGCCACCAGATGCGGTGACGCTGCCACCCGTTACTCCCATAACACCGCCAACGGGGCCGGTGAATCCTCACGAAATCATGAGCGGCATGCCCGAGGGCGTCGAAATGAAAATCGATGGTGCGGTGACAGCTCTCGATCAAACGATGAAGCGTTTTAAGGTCACGGGTCCCATCCGATTAAAGACAAATCGGAATGAAGAAGTCTATGCGAACTACGGAACTCTGGACTTGGAGAAAAAGATCTACACTTTGGAAGGCGATGTGAGCGTCTATGCTGGACCGCTCTTGCAGCGTGGCGATAAGGTGGTATACAATCTAACAAGTGGTCAACTCGATACGACGAATCTTTCCGTGAGCCATGATCCCATTTTGCTCGAGTCTGGTTCTTTTCAAGTGCAGCGCGATGATTCTGGGGCAGAAATTTTTGTCGCCTATGGTGCGGGAATTACAACACATGATGTCGAGAAACCGAATTACTGGCTGCGGGCGGATCGGACCCGATATTTTCCTGACGAAAAAATTGTTTTTGATGACTTACGCGTTTACGTAGGCGACACACAAGTATTCTGGCTACCCTATTTGAGTCAGCCGCTGAATTCCGAACTTGGTTTCCTTTCCATACCAGGAGGCAGGACGAATTGGGGGGTTTTCTTACTCAATACTTATGGCGTAATGCTCGGCGGCGGGGATGATGATACCCCTGGCGCGGAAGCACCGTGGTTACTCTCGAAATGGCATGTGGATTTACGTAGTCGCCGCGGTGCTGGTCTCGGGGTGGATTTGTTTGATACGCGGGTGGAGAATCGAGAAAACTACGGGTGGTTGCGTTTGTATTATACCAACGACTTAGATCCATCATTAGGACGTTCTGGTATCCCCCGCGGCCCCGTGGATCCGAATCGCTATCGCATGGAGTTTCTGCATCGCTTCCCGCTTTCATTTCAGGATGGAAATCCTGACGCGGAGTATAGCTTGAATTTTGATTTACATCTTTTGAGTGATAATCATTTTCTTGAAGACTTTGATCCACAGTTTTACCGCGAAAGCGCACAGCCCGATAACGCTATGTATCTGACTCGTCGCACAGATACCACTTTGCTCACGGGATTAGCGCGACTGCGCATGAATGATTTTTATCGCGCAGATAGCCGATCGCCTGAGGTGATTTTTGACATGATTCGGCGCCCAATTTTGGGTTCGGGTATCTATCATGAGGGAAGTGTCTCCGCTGGATTTTTAAGCGAAAACATGTCTGACCCCACAAGGGACACGGCGCTCGCACCCTTGCTCATATTGCCCAGTAATGATCCAGATTTTTCTCGCTTGCTGCAGCAAGTCGGACGATATGAACAACTCTTAATCCAGCAAATTCGTGCCCTTCCGCCAGGCCCACAGCGGGATGCGATATTGGCTCAGTTGATAGAACCAGAATATTTCCGTTTTCATACTTACCAAGAGTTTTCGACTCAATTTACGGTAAATGATTGGCTGCACTTGTCGCCTCGAGTCGGCGCGGGCTATAGCCGCTATGACAATGTTTCTGGACCAATCGTGGATGATCAACGTACGTCATTTTCCGCAGGAATAGAGGCATCGTTTAAAATGAAAAAAGATTTTGCCGCTTTTGGGAATCGCGATTGGGGCATTGATGGAGTTCGCCATACGTTACAGCCCTACGTTTCGTGGTCTATGCTTTCGACGAGTAATTTAGGCGAAAATTTTCCTGTCATTGACCGACTCACATTTACGACGCGTCCTGTGCCCATCAATCCAGGACGCTTCACAGCCATTGATAGCATGCAGAACTGGAATCTTGCGAGGATCGGCGTGAGGAATCGACTCATCACCCATCGGGATGAAGACTCGCATGAGTGGTTATTTATGGATACTTACCTTGATGCCTATGTTGATGATCCGGAGCTAGATCGGCAGTTTTCCAACCTGTATAATGACATTATTTGGAGTCCCCTACCATGGTTGGCGGTGGATTTTCAGACCCAATTCCCCATTATCAACAGCGGATCGGGCTATAACGAATTCACTACGGCTGTGCGGTACATGCCGACAAAAGATTTTGAGTTTTCTGTGGCTCAAAACCTGTTGAGCAACCATCCATTTTTGCGGAATTCGAATCGCGTTCACACAACAGCTTTCAAACGGATCAATGAAAATTGGGGAGTCGGACTTTTACATCAATGGGAATTCGATGATGCCACACTAGAACTGGAGCAATACACTTTCCATCGCAGTTATGAAAACTGGATCGTGAGCGCGGGATTGACACGTCGAGATAATCGCTTACGCAGCGAATACGGCGTGATGTTGAATTTTACGTTAAAGGATTTCCCCTCTGTATCCGTGCCATTCCGTATCGATGCCCAATAAAGATCACTGCCGTTTGGCAATGGCTGCTTGAGCGCAGGCAATCATTTCCTTTTCGTTGTCTTCGATGCATTTCACCAAAGCAAGCTGCGTGCGGCAACGGTCGAGATTGTGGCCATGTCTGCTAATCTTAAAATAGACATCGCCTTCAAGATAATCGGTTAAAAAGCGGATCCCTACTTCCAAGGCGATGAGTTTAGCAGAAAAGGCAAGGTGCTCAATTTCATGATTGTTTAGAAAGGCTCCAGCGGCATCAAGATACCCTTCAACAAGAGACTGGTAAATGGGCATGCGTACATTGACTTGCGAGAGATCTGTCTCATCTTCGGCTGCCGGGCTTACTGCGCTGCGCACTAGGTCGCCAAAATCATAAAGGGACAAACCTGGCATCACGGTATCGAGGTCGATTACGCATACAGCCACATCGGTATCAGCATCAATCATGACATTATTGATTTTCGTGTCGTTGTGCGTGATCCGCATGGGAATGCTGCCATTTTCCATCAAGTCAATCAGCACTCTCGTAATCGGTTCGCGATCACGAATAAAGGAAAACTCCTCGCGCACGGAATCGAAGAGCCCCATGGGGTCAGCCGCAGCCACTTCGAGTAATCGTTGCAATCGCTTCGGCGTGTGATGAAAATCCGGGATGGTCTCCTCTAACTCTTTTGCTGGAAGATCGCAAACCAGATCTTGAAAGGAACCGAAGGCATGGGCGGCTTGGTAGGCTTGTTGGCAATTTTCTATCACATCGTAAGTGCGACAGCCTTCTATACAATTATAGCATCGCCAAATACCCCCATTAGGACCCGTGACCCACGAACTGCCATCACGACTCGGGTAAAGATTGAGCGTTTGTCCGCCTAGGTCTTTTTTCACGCGCAGCACCTTGCGGTTAATATGCCGAGTGACAGATTCCACATTGCGCATTACGGCGAGCGGAGTTTTAAAAACATTCGCGTTAATGCGTTGAAGAATGTAGCGTTGATGAGAACCATCAGGATTTTCGTAAGTGACAAGATATGTCGTGTTGATATGCCCACTGTCATTTTCCGCGCAGTCCATAAAGCGACCTTGAATGGCAAATTGATCGCCGATCAAACGAATGGATTCGCGAACGGCGTGAGTTTCCGATGGTTTTGATGAAAGAGATGTCGCCATGTATGGGAGGGGCGAGACTACCTTTCTGTTTGATTATGGCAATGGAAAAACCTCACTGCATGACAGAAATTTTGGCACGATTATGAAAATTGCCCGCACGCCATACGTAGAGGTAGCATGGATTACCCAAGACTATTGCTTTCCAGTATTTTGTTGTTCCCGCTAGCCGCGCAACAAGGAAATAGAGCAGAGCACAAAAATATGGCACCAGTCGTACCGAAAAATCTCATACCGCCGTCGCCAGTCCTTTCGCCTGCGCAAGCACTGCAAGCGTTTGAAGTGGCGCCAGGCTTCGTGGTTGAGCCATTTGCCACCGAGCCGCTGGTGGAGAAACCTGTAGCCATCGACTTCGACCCCGCAGGACGTGCATGGGTAGTAGAAATGATCGGTTACATGATGGATCTCGATGCCAAAGATGAAGAAAAAAGACTTGGCCGCATTGTCGTTTTAGAAGACCTAGACCAAGATGGAAAAGCAGATAAGCGCACGATTTTTTTAGATCAGCTTCACCTACCACGCGCCGTAGCAGTGTATCCCGATGGCATCCTTTTTGCCGACAATCAAGACCTCAAGTTCGTCAAACGCGATGGCCTGAAACCTGTAGGCGCACCCGTCGTTGCAGCAAAAAATTTCATCGAAGCCGGAAATGTCGAGCATCGGCTTAATGGCTTAATGCGCAATCTCGACAACTGGCACTACAATGCAAAAGCCGGAAAACGAGTACGCCGCAGCGGCGACCAGTGGATCGTTGAATCCACAGCCTTTCGCGGTCAATGGGGTATCAGCCGCGATGACTTCGGGCGACTCTACCACAACAACAACTCTACTTTTCTCTTTGGCGACATCCTTGCCCCGAATCTCCTGAACGGTAATCCAGCAGTGAATACCAAGGTTAACGACGCCAAGCAACTCGGCCCAAACGATACCTGGCCCATCCGCGTCACGCCAGGTGTAAATCGCGCCTATATCTCCAAATCAAATGGCTACACATCCGACACTCTTGACCCAAAGACCCACAAACTCCTTCTCACCACCGCATCAGCTGGCCCCGTTGTCTATCGCGGCACCAATTTCCCATCCGAATGGTACGGACGCGGCATGGTACCGGAAAGCGTCGTTCAACTCGTAAAAACGATCGCCATTGATCGTGGTGACTTAACCGTAAAAGGATCCCATCCGCTTGGAAAAAAAGAATTTCTCGCATCCACTGACGAACGATTCCGCCCTGTGAATTTGTGCAACGCCCCAGACGGCACTCTTTGGGTCTTAGACTTTTACCATGGAATTATCCAAGATCGGTTCTTCATGACCAGCTATTTGCGTGATCAATATGCCAGCCGCAATCTCGATGGTCCATCCACTGGTCATGGGCGCATCTGGAAAATTCGCTACCGTGAGGGCAAGCTCGTAGCACAGAAAAACTTCGAGACCATGCCGGCAAAAGACCTTGTCGCAGAACTCAAACACCCAAATGCATGGCAGCGCGACATGGCACAACGCGTCATCGTGGATCGCCGCGACCTATCGATACTGCCACTCCTTCGTGAATTGCTTGCACACAACACCAACACACTTGCACAAATCAACGCCCTCTGGACTCTCGAAGGTCTAGGCCAACTCACGGGTGCCGATGTCGCAATGGTTTTGTCGTCGCCTAACAACAATGCCGTTTGCTCGGCGCTGTGGGCTTCCACCATGCTGCAAAATAGCGAACGCACACTGCTCGCTCCCAAACTGCTAGCGCTCACAAAAAACACACAGAAAAATAACCAGGAACTCGCCGTCTATCTCGCCCGCGCCATTGCTCCACTGGGTGACGAGCCATCCTTCGCGTCGCTAAAATCACTGATCGAGTTCTACCCGAGTCAACCACTGCTCAAAGCAGCCGCATTTTCCGGACTCAAATCCCACGAAAAAGCATTCTTATCCTATCTCAATGGTTCTCTGAAAGACGAAACATTACTCGCTTGGTTAGAACAAGCCGCGAATGGCAATACCGCACAGAAAAAGAATGCCTTACAAGGAAATGCTCTCGCCTCATACGAGCGAGGAAAAGCTCATTACATGGGCGCCGCCGCATGCTTTGGTTGCCATGGTGCAGCAGGCGAAGGAGTACCGAACTTGGGGCCTCCGCTCGATGGGTCAGAGTGGGTCACGGGCGATGCCGATCGCCTCGTCAAAATCCTACTTCATGGCCTCACTGGACCAGTCACCGTAGCAGGTATTGCCTATCAACCGACAGCAGACATGCCCGGGTTGGCGCAAAATCCGCTCATGAAAGATCAAGAATTGGCCGACATCAGCACCTACATCCGCAACGAATGGAGTAACAAAGGAAAACCAGTGCAAAAAAATGCCGTAAGCAAAGTCCGCCAAGACACCAAAGACCGCACAGGCCGTCCCTACACGGAAAAAGATCTCCTCCCAGGAAAAAAATAATTCCCCACCTCTTTCAGCCTTTCAGCTTTTCAAAATTCCCTCGACCGGCTGCATATCTGGCACAGCAGGGCCCGTTGCCTGGGCGAATCTTGTCTTCGCCCGTGCCATAAATGTACCCAGACATAAATCAGCAATTGGTAAAACGACGTTAAAATTCTTGTGCATGTACCGATGATGCAACAAATGATGCCCATTGAGCCTACGAAACCACCAAGGTTTTTCGATGCGACGCGCCTTGGGTAAGTGCATGCACCAATGAATGTATTCGTAAACGCAATAGTACAGCCCAAATGCCAAAGCCCCACCGACCACAAACGCCCACTGCCCCGTGAGCCATGACAAGATCGCAAACGGAATCGCGCCAATCAGCACCAGCACCGGGCCATTCCACCATGCCATCGGGATCGTCTCTTTGTCTTTCTCTTGCTGTAAATGATAGGTCTGATCAGCCTTAAATGTGCCATGATGAACAATCGCATGCGCTTGAAAAGCATAGCGAAATTTCCCAACAGGGCGGTGCATGACGTATTTGTGAAGTGTCCATTCAAAGAACGATGCAAAGGCGATTCCAACAACCAAGCCCACAAGGCCCCAAGTGATAAAAAATGTCATGTGATAAGAAAAAATAGGATAAATACGCGCAGCCGTATAAGTCACATCATACCACTCCGCAAGAACGATTCTTTCGGAAAAACAATGGGTACGCGAAAACAGCACCAGTTGTCCCAACGCGCCGTCACCATTGGCAGAGACCCACTGTTCCCATGCGGAATGTGTTATGCTCGGAATAATCGCACAGCAATTCACGGATTTTTCACGAAATCAGGCTCGCTGTTCGCCATCGTTCGCACTATTCTTCCGCAGTTGCTATGGCTAAGCCGAAAAAAATGTTGCTTCATCTTCCCGAATGAGCCGTGCAGACTTTCCCAAAAAGTCCCTGCCGAACTTGATTTTTTTCTGGCCGTTCCATTTATTTCATCGCTCCATCCGCAATAAGCACATCATTTGGCGAACATTGCTGCGCATCATCGGCGATCCATTCATCGCCGGCCTTTATGTCCTATTCTTCTTATCCGTATTTTACGGCATTCGCGCCAAAGCGTACGACCTCTCCAAGCTCCACGAAATGCCCGAACGCTCGGTCATTTACGACAAAAACGGCAAAGAACTCATCCGCCTCCACGGCGAAATCCGCGACGTCATCACCCTCGATCAAATCTCCCCCAATTTCCGCAAAGCCATCATCGCCCGCGAGGACAAACGCTTCTACCAACATGGCGCCTTCGACATCATTGGCATCATCCGCGCCGCCTACAAAAACTACCAAGGCAAACGCGAAGGCGCATCCACCATCACCCAACAACTCGCGTCCGATGTCTTTAAACTCAAAAAATACAACGAATCTCCCCCGCTTTGGCAACAAATCGACCGCAAATTCCTCGAAATCGCCATCGGCTGGCGCATCGAAAACCGACTCTCCAAAGACCAAGTCCTCGAATGCTACCTGAACTCCATTAACTGGGGGCGCTCCATCCGCGGCATCCAAGAAGCCTCCCGCATCTACTTTGAAAAAAACGCCGCCGACCTCGATCTCTCCGAGTCCGCCATGCTCGCCGGCATCGTTCGCGGTCCCGATTCCTTTAACCCGTTTCGCAACATGCAAGGCGCCATCCGCGAACGCGATACCACGCTCGATAGCATGGTCGTCGCCGAATTCATCACCGCTCAAGAAGCCGAGGAAACCAAAAAACTCCCCCTCATTGTGCGCCCACAAAATCGCCGCAATGTTCCAGAATCCTACGCCGTCGATGCGATCCGCCGCGATCTCGAATACATCCTCGAAGAAAAAAACATCGAAATGGGTGGCCTTACCATCACCACCACCATCGATCTCTCCATCCAACAAAAAGCCGAAGAAGCACTCGATGCCACACTCTCCCGCGTCGAACGCACCGCCGGCTACCCGCATCAAACCCGCGCCCAATGGCAAGCCCTTCAACAAAATCCCGCCATCCCCACAGCAGAGAAACCCGCGCCATCCTACATCCAAGGCGCCGCCTGCGTCATCGAAAACAACACCGGAAAAGTCCTCGCCATCGTCGGTGGACGCTCTGCCGATGAATCAAAATTCAACCGCGCCCTGCAAGCCCAGCGCCAAATCGGTTCGATTTTCAAACCCTTCGTTTACATGGCCGCCTTCGATAAAGGCCTCAGCCCGAATGCACCCATCTCTGACTCCTACATCCACGCCGGAGAAATCCGCGGCGCGCCCCGTTCCTGGCATCCGAAAAACTCCGACGGCAAGTACGGCGGCACCTACCCCGCCTCCTACGGCCTGATCAAATCCCGCAACACCATGTCCGTCCGCGTCGGCAACTACGCCGGCCTCAGCAATGTCAAAGAAATGGCACGCATGGCATTTAACATCCAACTCGAAAACTACCCCAGCAGCTACCTCGGCACATGGCAAGCCACCCCGTACCAAGTCGCCTCCGCCTATTCCCTCCTCCCCAATGGCGGTGTCCGCTACCGACCCTTCCTGATCAGCCGCATCACTCGGAAAAATCGCGATGGCCAAGAAGAAGAACTCTACGCCACGCCACAAATCCCCTACCGTGCCGCCTCTGCGAACTCCTCATGGGAATGCTCGAAAATCCTCGAGCAAGTCACCGCCTCCGGCACCGCCGCCGCCGTTCGCACCCTCGGCTTTCCTTACCCATGCGCCGGGAAAACCGGGACCACCAACAATTTCAAAGACGCCTGGTTTGCCGGCTACACCTCCTCCCTGACCTGCGCCGTCTGGTGTGGCATGGACAACTCCTCCCGCACCATCAACGGCGGCTACGGCGGCACCCTCGCTCTGCCCGTTTGGGTGGAGATCATGAAAACCGCCCAACGTCTCGGCTACCCGGCAAATCAATTCACTCGCAATGCCGAAGGTTCTGGCATGATAAGTTGCCGTCTCTGCCGCGATTCCGGAAAACATGCCACCCCCGGTTGCGAGACCGCAAAGACCGCCTACAACGCCCAAGTCCCCCGCGACTCCGCCCCCGCCATTAACGACTTCTGCCAACTCCACCCCCTCCGCGCCGTGCCCGTCACCGATGATGACACATCCACCTCCACCCCACTTCGAGCAATACCCGTAGAGGAATAAGCATGGGATGCAAAAATGGCGATCTGGCTACGACCGAATCTTCTCACAGCTTTGCTTGCCCTCCTCTGACAATCATCGCCAGCTTCAGAAGCACCAATCAAGTGCGTGGCAATGCGTAATCTCAAATTGCTTTTTTTCGTGGCTATTGTTTAACGAGCGAATGGCAATCGATACAGGATACCAGCCACTCTTGTTAATCTTTTCCAGCTTTTTGCCAGGTATCGACTCACGTTCCACATAAAAATACAGCGGATGCTCCCAGTCTGGTGTGAGGGCTAAGAAACTGATCCATTTTTTTTCATCGGCAAATTCACCCATGTAGCCTGAATCCAGTTTCAAGCTAACTCTTGCCTCTTCTGCACCCGATTTTTTTCCCTCCAGTAAATCAGGCCACGATGCCGAGCAGTAACGCGCATAACATTTAAAATCGACCAAAGCGCGGTTATTGATCAATGGCAAAGAAAGCGTACGCCTTTTCTCGCCTTCCAATTGCACGGTAGAGCGATGAATGAGGAATTCTTCCGTGATGGCCTGACCATTATTTTTCACGCCCAAGACTTTTTCCGCTGCACCGGGACCGCTCTGATAAAACTCCCGCATCAAGGGCTCTACTTCTTTAGGATCACGCACCCACTTGAGGCGTTCTTCGATCGTCGTGGCATCGATGAAACGTTTCGCCACTTCCGCAGGCAGCAGCCCTTGCCATTCTTCGACTACCTCGGGTTCTACCTTTTTCGTGCTTTGTTCTTGGCTGTGCGATGAGACAAAAAATACAACAATGCCGATTGTTAAAGAAAGCAACAAGCCCCCGATTGTCCACGTGGCGAGAAAATTTGATTTCTTTTCTTTCTTTGAATCCCATGCTGGGCCACCCGTTGCGCGCTTTCTTTTCCTTACGCGGACACCCTTGGAAGAAGAGCGAGTGGGCGAGGATGACTGCTCGGAATGATCGCGTTGCGGTGTACTGCTCATGATTTTTTCTCGATGCAGGTGATACATAAAACGGCAACCAGTGAAGCGTCAATGCCAATGAATGATTCTTCGTTATGAAGTATTTTGTTTTGGCATCCTTTGCGTGATGTTTTTATGAAAGAACATCACTTATGAATAAAAATACCCCTAGCACGCGACGTTACTAGGAGCATTTTATCAAAAGATCAAAGCGATTGTTTGTTAGGGTATTGAAAAATCGAAACAAAACAACCATCCGTTCGTAATCGAATAGAACTACGCGTTTCTCCTGCGACGGGCGACCAAGGTCAAAGCTCCAAGGCTGCAAAGCAAAGCGGATGTTGGTTCAGGAATGGTGTTGTAGTAAATTTTCGCGCTTTCGCCAATGTTGTTATTTCCTGTATAAGCAAGTGTGTTATTGAAGGAATCGGCGCCGAGATCAGCGAGAGTCCTATTTGGGAAAGTGAACATGCCAACAGGTTCATATGTAGTACCCGGTGTACCGTCATGCCAAAAGAACAAAGAATTAAAAAATCCGAAAGAATCTCCAACGTAGGAACCATCATTCGTGGCGACCAAGCCTGTAGGAGTGGCGACTCCGGCGTTCGGGCTCCAAAGCCAAGAATTCGGTGCCCCAAAACCATAGAGGTAAGATGAACCTGTCTCCGCACGTCCGACGGTGTTTGACGACCCTGAACCACCTGGCAGTAACTCGTAAGTCCCCGACCAAGTAGCTGTCACATCTGGCCCCACTTGCGCGAACGATAGCGTAACCGCTGCTTGAGAAGTAGTAACGCTCAGCAGCATGCATGCAGCAGCCAAGCCCATCATTTTTGTATTTTTAAACATGTATTTTAGTTTTTGTTGTTTTCGATATTCCCCACCCACTGAGGCAGAAGAAAGTGTTTTGCGAAGCGTCGTTGGCAGATTTGAGCCGGCGAAAATCTTCCGCGGTGAGATTTAGATATAGAAGATGCTGAGAATGGGCAATTAACCAACGTATCAAAGCATTTACCGTCTTGATTGGAGATAAGATGATACATTTCCACGAACACAACCTCTTCCATGCGCATAAATGTTTGGGTGTTTAGTGTGTTAAGACGTTCCACGTACGGGAGTCTTGACAAATAACTTCTTGAGTCAAGAGGAGAAAGTGGGTGTGACTGAAAATTGTGGACTAGCTGTGAAAATTTTCACTGTCCCCTGTGCCAACGGGACAACTCATAAAAGCCCATGACAAGCGCCAGCGCTGTCATGGGTAAAGTCATTAAAGAGAAATGTGTCCCTTGGGGACACCTCATCAGCGCACGTGATTCGCTGTGGCATCATAATCATCTGTTATGAATCGTCCCCAAGGCACTCAAGAGCTGACAACGCGCTTACCCCACGACGGCGCGCGGCGCGCTTGTCGTGGGCTATGATGAATCGTCCCTAACGGGACGGGATGCAGACATTTTTTATTAATCCACTACTTTCAGTTACACCCCGAGAAGGTAATTCAGCGCACTCCCCCGCCTATCTGGGTCGGTGGGCAAGCTCCCGCGACACATTACGGCGGCACTTTCCCTCCTTGCCAAAGTATCAAAAACACACGTCGCCGCCTTTCCGACCATCGTTGGGTGGCGGCAACACGCGTCGGCAGCAGCATCACACCATGGCCGATGTCTCGCAACACACGTCGCCGGAACTTACCGACTGTAGAAACAAGGCGAAATCACACGTCGGCATGTCTTACCCACCTTAGCAAGGTAGTAAAAACACATGTCTTTGACACTTTACGACGGTATAAAAGTGCCAAATACACACGTCGCCGACCATATATTTCCTAGGAAAAGTGCCTTTTTCACTTGTTAGGGATGCTAAGGCTCTGTCGCCCGCAAACGGTCGTTTAAAATAGTCCAATTTAGCCCTCATCAGCCCAACGTGGTGACACAAAAAACCGCAAGGCCCGTTGCGCTTTGCGCGTATGCCGACGATTTCAATAATGTGCAAAAAGTGCATTGCCAAATCCCGCAGGCTCTCTAAACTGCCTCGCATGATTACGAACATTTCCGTATCACGTGCTCTCGCGCAGGGCAAACTCATCGTCGCAGTGGATGCTGGCCGCACAGCGGAAGATCCCTTTAAACTTCCCACCGCCCTATTATCACTCCTAGAGGCAGACATCGAGTCCCTAGAAAAGGATGATGCCTCCACTCACGCCGCCGAGGGCGACCGCAGTGAGGCGTCTGCTAACGTCCGCAGCGCTTTCGAAAAGATCGAGGCCGCCCTCCGCGCAGGCTACGCTGGCATTGGTGCCATCCTCAGCGATGACCTCACAGAAAACGGCATCAGCCCCTCCGCCCGCTTTGCCACCTTTACCAGCTACGGTTGGGAAAAAGCCGAGATCGGACGTTTTACCGATTCTCGCCTGCTCATGCTCGCCGAGCTTGCTCTGCAAGGCGAGACCACCATCGCCAACCCCGCATGGCGCTATGCTCCCGCGATCGTGAACGTCATCGCATCGCAAATCGATATCATCGAATCCGAGGAAGTCGATGCCACAACAGGCGAGCGACAAGTCATCGTAGCCGAGCGCAACCAAACGCGCGACCAACTGCAAACGCGCATTTCCCGTGCCCGCTTTTTCTACTGCTCCGCCAGCGATGAACTCGATGCCACAAAAGAATTGGCAAAAATCTCCTTCCAACCCCGCCGCCCCGCCAGTGCTTCACCAGCACCTACGCCAACTCCAACGCCAACCCCACCCATAGCGTAGGGCCGAATAAAACTCAGGCAGGCGGCACTGATCCCTTTCCTCCTAGCGAGATTGCTGGGGTGAATACAAAACAGTAAATACAATACAAAATGATATCAAAATACAAAATGATGGTCTTGGCTGCTGCAACTTGCACGCTGCTGGGAATGGGCACCTCCAAAGCTGCTGTGACGTTGACGTTTGAGCAAGTCGGCTTGAACATTGTCGTGACATGGTCTGGAAATTACGATATTCCTACGGATCCACCTGTAATAACAAGCTTCGTGAATGGTATGGACTTCGATTCTGATGGAGTCGTTTCCACGTCAGGCGGCAATTATTCTTATTTGCCAGGCTCTGGACAATTATTCCCAAGTTCGCTTCCTGCCGCTACTCTAAGTATCAATGGCGGATACATTGGTGATTCATTCGGCTTTTTCAATGATGATTTATTTTATCCAGCAGGAACTCCGGCTGGCATATTTTCTCCCACTGGAACTATGACTGTTAATAATATGACCTTGGCTGCTTTGGGTGCGGATTCATTCAATAATACACTTGCTTTCCGTGGAACTGGCTCTGTAAGTGGCAGTCGTGATATATTTCTCACAACTGTCCCAGAACCATCTGCCGCGCTCCTTGGCTTAATAGGTGTAGTAGCTGGTGCCTTCACGCGCAAGCGCAGAGCCTAAACCACTTCGGCAATCCCTGAGAGGATTGCCTCGCCAAGCCTAGGGTAGTGGCTCACTCCCTACCCTAGGTAAACCATGGCAAACACATTGCAAACATCTAGGGATCTCGGCAATGTGCGCGTCGCTTTACTCCCAAGATGGGTCATCGGCTTCTTCTAGCGACTTGCCGAAGCTGCGGACGATTTCCACGGGGAGGAAGATCGTTTCATCGATGCGTTTCTGGGTGGGGTCTAGCAGGAAAGAAAGTGTTGCCCGCTGGCTGATCGATTTTTCTTTTACGGATCGGCTGATCGACAGTTCCGCGCGGATGCGTAGCTTGCCGTCTTCGTGGGACTTGACTTGCAAAAGCCCAGGGATTTCGCACCGCGCACGGCTGGCATTGGGATCTTCGCGCACTTGTTTAAACTCGGCGATGAGGGGCAATTGTGCAGTAGGATACCACTCGCTGCGCTTTGACTTCTCCGTGCTGGTATGGATGCGATGGAGAATCAGGGATTGGTGATCGCCCGTCTTTCCCGTGGCTTCGATGCGCCATTTGAATGGGCCTTCCATGGTCGCGAAAGTACTGCCGATGACCATGGCATTGAGCGATATCGCACCATCGGCGGCTCCTTGGGGGCTGACTTGTAAGCGGACGATTGCTCCGTTGACACGGGCGGCGGGGCCATCGAGTTGATAGGTATTCTTTTTGCCAATCAAGCTGGCACAGTTTGACATTCCGGCACAGATGAGGATGATGGCGGCGGATATGAAGAGTTTTTTCCCCATTTTCGCGATGCCCGAGATGAATGCCATGGCGTTAGGTTTATTGGTCATGATTTTCTTGGTATGGAAGCTCGATTTTGTGGCGACGCTGTTAGGCTTGAAGAGTTTTGCAATTGCTTTGCCTGATCGGCTACGTGGCATGTGGACGGAGGAAGCATACGAAAAGGCAAGACAGTATCATACGGATTCGTCACGATTTTCGATAGCAAAAAGTGTCGCATCATTGATGACCATACTGGTGTTTTGGTTATTGGGTGGATTTTCTTGGCTCGATGGTCTTACCCGCGGCTGGTTTCCCGATCAGCCGATCTTGATGGGCTTGGCGTTTTTTGGCGTATTGTTTGGTGGGCAGGCAATATTAGCCTTGCCGTGGGCTTGGTATGATACGTTTGTGATTGAGACGCGCTATGGGTTCAATAAAATGACTCCATCCGTGTTTTTTGCCGATCAAGGAAAGGGGCTATTGTTGGCCGTGATCATTGGCGGCCCCATTGCGGCCTTGGTTTTGTGGATTTTCGGTAGTGTGAGCATGCCATGGCTATGGGCGTGGTTGGCGTTTTCGGTCATTCAAATCATCATGCTGATCTTGGCTCCCGTGGTATTTTTACCGCTATTCAATAAATACGAGCCGATGCCGGATGGCGAACTCAAACAGGCGATCGAGGAGATGGCACGGCGTTGCCATTTTCCTTTGACGGGATTGTATATCGTCGATGGCTCTAAGCGTTCCACGAAGGCAAATGCACAATTCATCGGCTTTGGGAAAACGAAGAAAATCGCCTTATTCGACACGTTGGTGGAGAAGCATAGTGTGGCAGAGTTAGTTGCCGTTTTGGCACATGAAATTGGACATTTTCAATGCAAACATGTGCCGCAGAGGTTGATCGCATCAATCGTGCAAAGCGGGGTGTTATTTTTTCTGATCGGCCTAGCGACGGATGGTAATGGCGTTTTTTCGCGGATGCTCTTTGACGCCTTTGGCGTAGCGCAGATTTCCCCACATGTCGGTTTGGTATTGTTCATGATTTTGTTTTCGCCCGTGTCATGTTTTCTGGGAGTGGTTTTCAACGCGTGGTCGCGCAAGCATGAATTTGAGGCCGATGCCTATGCGGCAAAGTACAGTTCCGCAGCGGATTTAATTTCTGCGTTGAAGCAATTAACGGTGGATAACTTAAGCCATCCAACGCCACATCCCCTACGGGTTTGGCTTGATTACTCTCATCCTCCTATGATTGAGCGTTTGGAGGCCTTGGAGAAGCATCGCTAAGAAAATACCAAGCAAACTAGGGCATCATTTTCCGATTCGCTTCGGCAAAAGCTTTCCCCATAAGGGCAAAAGTTTTTGCACAACCGAGGTAGTGATAGCCGGCATTTGACGCGCCGCGTGCCCATTTTTTTGCTTCATCGGCGCTAATGATTTCGGCTTCGTATTTCTTCAGATATTCCTTCTGCGCGGCATCGTCCATGGTGCCGTCTTTGTTTGGAGCATTTTTGCTTTTGCTGCGCAGCAAATGAGCCATTTGTTTTACTTTCCCTCGCTTTTGATCGATGAGGTCAAGTTCCACTGCCCAAAACGGTGCCGTTTCCACGGCCGCCACGTTACCTTGAAATTCGGGTAATGCGGCGGGTGCTGCCATCGCCTTACGAAATGCGACGGTATTCCCTTCGGCCTTTTCTCCACCTACTCCGAGCACTCCGATGACGAATGGCATCTTCGGCGCATTCAGATCCTTACGCACATCGCGGATGAAATGCGCAAGCAAATCACTGTATTGCGAGTAGTCGCGCGTCTTGCCATCGGCCCCGGCGGGATAGGTGTTGCCATCGACGAGATCGTTAAAGCCTTGGAACCAAATAAAACCAGAAATTTCATATCCAGCAGCAGGGTCGTAGGATGGGCAAATCCGTTTCGGGTCGGCGAGCACGTGCTTTACGTGATCTACCATGTAGCGGTAAAATCGTCCTGACTCCTTTGCCTTCGTGGCTTTTGCTTCGTCGATGTTTTTCCCCTGCTTTTGCATCTGCGCGATCTGAGCATCGCTAAAAGTGTAAGTGCCAGCACTGGGAGGACGGAATTCTGTGTTGAGGCTTCTGCCACCCCAAGCGGTTTTGATGAGTAACACAGGTTCATCCAGTGCGGCATCCATCGTTAGACCAAAGGTAAATTCAGGCCCAATTTTCCCGCCATCTTTGGTGGGATTTGCACCGCGTGCACCATATCCAGCGGTGAGTTTCCCTGCGCCTTCGCCATTGGCATTCCCTTCATAATGGCCAGTAAGATAGGAAATCCACGCATTGTCTGCCACGGCGGGCTGACCATCAGTGCCGCGCATCATTTTTAGTAACGGAGCCGTGGCGGGATCATCGCCGATGTAGTCGAAGGTCTCAATACGCGCATGACCTTCCATATTCGACTGCCCGGCTAAAATGAACACCTTGAGCTTCTTGGATGGGGCAGCAATAGAAAAGGAAAGGAGTGACAGGGTTATAGAAAGAAAAGAAATGGCACGTTTCATAATGGCTTTTTGATGTGAATCATCAGTGGCGAAATACGTGATCGATTGATCCATCTTTCATAAGAATACCGACTCACTCGCCGCATGTGTGAAATTTACCGTTTACAAAATGGGGCTGTATTCTCATTGCACCCGACGCGAATCGTCATCGCTCTCCCGATAGGCGAGGCAAAGATCATCGCGGATGAGGCAGCGCCAAGATAGGCAGAATAATAGGAGTCATGGTTAGCTTCGCACGGTAGGAAAGATCTCATCGGGAAAAGAGATTGTCATTCTTCACTACCATTGAGGATTCAGATTCGCCTGTTCCTATTCTGCCGTAAGTAATAATTGAAAATACGTTTGCGGCATGGGTTGCGCAGGGAGAACGACTTTCACTTCCTCTTGCGCGCCTAGGTCTGTGATGGTAGTGCCCAGAGGCATCGTTGACGGCTCCCACGTTGTTAGATTGTTGGATTGTCGAATGTTGGCCGTGACTCCTGTGATATTCTTGGCGCGGCGGTAGCTAATTTCCCATGTATTTCCTTGACGCCGCAAAGACAAGCCGGGGTCTTGAGAGTGGGCTTGGAGCGGGTGAGTGCCATGAAAAAACTCGCGAAGATTCACGATGCCATCGCCATCGGCATCAGCCAACGCGGCGGATTTTCCAACCGGGAACGTAAAGCTGCTTTGCCAAGACGCAAAGCTGGTGAGCACGGGAGCGGGTGTAATGGCGTTAATGAGAGCTTGGGCGTTTGTGGCATTGCTAGAGGTGAATTCATTTTGGTTCATGATGATTTGCCGGTAGCCATGCGATGCGGAATTGCGAACCATGTTCAGAACTACTACGCGGCGACGATCATCTTCCCAATCGTAAAGGTTGCTGGAGTTCACGCCACTAGGGAATCCGCCGCGATAATATCCTAAGAGGGCGCGCGGGGATTGACGCTGGGCATTGGCATCGAGTCCCCATTGTTCGTAGCCATTTCTACTCGCGAAGGTGGAATTCGTGGAATCCCAATTGCTAGCAGGTTCGGTAGAGAGAAGAATGCTGTCAATTTCGATGCCATGGTTATTTTTCCCGCGCAAGCTTCCACGGCTAGTAGCGTTAAAAGGAGCGATGATTCCAGAACCGACGGCTGAGGCATTGCTTTGGCAAAACGGGCACCATGGAGTCATCATCATCACAACAAGAATTTTCCCTTCATACTGATCCAGTGATGAATTATTGAACGATGTACCATTGCGCACGGCAAAGTTTTGGTTGGTTGATAATGTGCCAACGGAGAGTTCTTGGGCGTGAACAGCAAGGCTTGTGATGAGTAGAGCAAAGAAGAATATTTTCATAGTAAGGGGAGTGGGGTTAGAATTGATAAGAAGCAGCGAATCTCAAGGTGAGCCAATCGCGATCACGGTAAAGATTGCCGAAAAATCGGTTGTCATCGGAAAGCTGCGCATAGTCTGCTGTTAAAAAGCCGATGCTGCTGCTGATGGCGAGGTCGCCGTGATCCCAAAGGATACCAGCAAAAATTTCTGCCGATTCCAAGGCGGGGGCTTGGGCATTGAAGCCGGAGTTTTCGATTTCTCCACTGTCAGAATAGCGTCGATAGCCCGTAATGAGCGTCCATTCCGGGAGGAAGTTCCACTCGATTTGGGCCGAGGCAAAGAGGGCATCAAAGGTGGGCGCTTCCTCGGTATAGCCCGCCGTGAGGCGAAATGCCACGGGACCAGACACTGCACCGAGAGACTGACGAATGCCGTAGCGAACCTCGCGTTCTGAGATTTCCCGTGCCGAGAGAAATGTCTCACTTTTGAGCCACGGGTTGATGGGTTGCTCGGAACGCAAGCCGACGCTCCATGTGGTGAGTTCATCGCGGTCAGAAACGGGGCGCCCGAGAGCGCCATCGAAACTCCAGCCGGGGGCGATAGTATCGCGTCCGTAGTCGATGTTAAGTTCCAACTTGCCGTAGTTGGGGAGTTGGTTGAAGGAATACGTGGTGCCGAAGGCATAGCCCCGGGGATCAGGTTCGGTGTAAGCGGGAAAGCTGCCAAAGAACTGTTGATAGAATTGCGAAATCCAGATGGAGCGGTGGTCGGCAAATCCCTCGTAACCACGGAGACGGAGTCCGAGGGAGTGAGATTTGCCGAAGTTACGGGTGGCGGCGATGTTGCCCTGCCATGTTTGTTCATCGAGCGTGACATCGGCACCAAACAAGACAGGTGAGTAGTCGATTCTGTAATCGTTCAAGCCAAGGCCAAGATCGATAGTCCATGGGCCTTCTTTACCCGAATAGAGAAATTGGTAAGCCGCTACGGAAATATCGTTGCTGTGGAGAAATTCGCTGGAGAGATCGACTTTCTGGATGCCAGAAAACCAGAAGTCCTGCGCCACTAGCGGCAAGGTCAGCAGTGAAGGTGAGCTGAGCAGAGTAAGGATGATTGTTTTTTTCATGGGATTGGATCAATTAGCGGCAAGAGGCGCAGCCGCCGGCCGTAATGGTTGAGCCATTGCTGCGACCTGTTTCTAGTTGTCCGGGTAAGGCACAATCAATGGTGCGGGCGCCTTGTGCGGAGAAATTCAACGACGGACGATTGAAGGAAACCTGATCGACGATGCCAACGGGTTGACAGCTTGGCACAAGAACGAGCGAGGCGAGTGGGATGAAGCAAGCGCGGGAGAGACGAGAGCGGAGGTGGTATTTCATAATGGGAAAGTTACGAGGATAGGAAGTCCGCAGCAAAATATGTGATAGCTGTCGGTTTTTTCCGAAATGAAAGTTGTTGGCGGTTACTAAAGCGAAAGTGTCTGCGAACTCATGCGGTCGATGCCATGCCAGTCTGCGGTGGGATCGAGTTCCATATCGCCTCGCTTACCACGAATGCCGAGCCAGCGGTGATTTTGCCATTTGGCAAAGAAGCGTGTGATATCATCGGCTGAAGGAGTTGGTTCGGGCAATGATTCGAAGAGATCGGCGAGGGTGATGCCGGATTGCAGTTTTTCTAACAAGATTGTTTCAACAAGTTCGAGTCGCTCGTGGTGGCTGTGCCCACGCGTACCACGCCAGACGGCAATGTGTATGTCTCCACTGGGCAGCGCGGCGGCGGAAGGAAAGGTTTCCCATTCCCAAGCGAGATCTGCTGGCACGGGGAGGTGGAGGATTTTGACGTAGTCTTGGAGTTCGATGACGGAACTTTGAATATCAGAGGGTTGGGGAATGGCGGATTGCGCGGACTCAAAGCATTCCATGAAAGCGTATTCGATACGGGCGATGCTGCTGAGCCAATGGCGTTGCACGGAGGAGAGCACGGGTGAGTTGGCAAGAAAGGTCGGGAACGCCTCGCCGAGGTGGCGGAGAGTGTAGCTACGAGAAGGGCGAGCCAGCAGGTAGGACTCGATGAGTGACCAAAACAGAGTTTCATCGGTCATGCGGCGGAGGATGGGGAAATCTTCGGCTAAGGAATCGAGGATACGGAACCAATATTGGCGGTGGTAGAGTTCGAGCCGTTCTGCCGAACTAAGAGCAGGACCGGGTTTGATCAGTTCATCAGCGACACGAAAAAATTCTGGCGAGTGTTCTTCAGCAGAAGAAGGTAGCTCGGTGGCAGCTCTGCTAGAGCCACGCAACGGGAGAAGCAGGGCTCGGAAGAACGTTTGCTGGAGTTTCTCAAGCGGTTGCATGGGTTGGTGTGGTTTCGATTCGTGCATTCGATTGATGCCATTGTTCGGACTTTTTGGCCTCGGCCCAGACTTCTTGAAAGGTGGGAATGCTGGCATCCCATTCGAGCAGGGTGGCGGTGGGACCACAGCGTTCGATGGCACGTGCATAGAGTTTCCAAACGGGATCGATGACGGGGTGGTCGTGGGTGTCGATGATGAATCGTTCGTAACGTGAGTGACCCGCGATGTGGATTTGGGCGACACGCTCAGCGGGAATGAAGTTTACGTAGTCAAGGGGATCGAAGCCGTGGTTGACAGAGGAGACGTAGATGTTGTTAACGTCGAGTAGGATGCCGACATTGGCGGCCTCGACGACTTCGGCAAGGAATTGCCATTCAGTCATTTCATCGTCGTTGAATTCGGCATAGCTACTGACGTTTTCCATGGCGAGGGGAACCTCGAGGAAGTCTTGGGCGATGCGGAGGTTGGCGGCGGTTTTTTTTACTGCCTCAAAAGTATAAGGCATGGGCAGGAGGTCGTGGCTCATACTTCCATCGACGCTACCCCAGCAGAGGTGATCAGAAATCCATGGGGTTTTGGTGCGTTTGATCAGATCTTTGAGGCGGCGGAGATGATCGAAGTCAAGGCCGTTGGCATTGCCAGGGTAGAGTCCTACGCCGTGTTGCACGACGCGATATTGATCAAGAATGGTATCGAGAATTGCTAGAGGGCGACCGCCTCGCACCATGAAGTTTTCGGAAATGATTTCAAACCAATCGACGGTAGGCTTTTCGCTGAGGATGTGGTCGTAATGTGGGACACGCAGGCCGATGCCTGTGCGCAGCGTGACACCGTTGGTAAATTGGGGATGCGCCATGAATGAGGGGACTAGGGTTTTTGATCAGGCTGCCCTGTGTTAGCGATGGTCTGAAGTTCTTCGCGAAGGTGTTGGATAAACTTCGGATCTGGTTGCTGGGATTCGTTGTTTTTTACATGAAAATACACAAGGCGACGCAGGGAATTCATTTGTTTCGTGACCCTACGGCAAACACTACAGATGCTGTAATGCATCAGAAAGATCAGCTTCTCACGGGACGTAAGTTTTCGATCCATCGACTGACAATGAAGTTGATTAAAGTGTTGGCAGGAGAGATGAAGCTTAAATAGTATGGGTCCCATACGTTGATGGCTACGCCGATACGACTCTGGTGGTGGTGGCAGATTGGTTTTCATCGATTGAGTGATTCTTGCAAGCACAGCCGCAGGGCTTGACGGGCGCGGGTTAGCATGACGGCGGCGCTGCCCTCGGTGATGCCAGCGATTTTTGCGGCTTCCGCTACAGAACAATCATCTACTTCCCGAGCGGTGAAGAGCAGGTGAAGGCGCGGCGGGAGTTTCTCCATGCAAAAAGCAATCCATTTGCGGAGATCAGAATTTTGTGCGGCGATGGCGGGAGATTGACAGAGGCTAGTGGTGCCGTGATTTGGGTTGATGGTCCAATCCCCATGCTCGTTAAAAATCCCTTCGACTCCAACCGAGTCATGAGATTCTTCATCGAGAGATACTTCTGGCCTGCGTGCCTTCGATCGATGATGATCGATGATTTTATGACGCAGTATTCCCGTAAGCCAAGTAAGTAATGGTGCTTCACCTTGGTATGTTGCTTGGGCTTTCCATGCAGCAAGGAGAGCATCTTGGACGAGGTCTTGGGCGAGGTGATGATCTCTCAAACGAGAAAAAGCATAACCATAGAGAGCTGGAGCATGCTCCATGAATGACTCGATGATAATATGACTTGCAGTGTTCACGGGTAATTCAATGTTGGAGTAAGAATTTTTTATACCAAGGCTGGAGGATGGAGTCGATGGAGATTTTTCCGCCACCATAAGCCATGGTAACAAGAGCGACAACAAGGAAGGAAAAAGGTGATTGGTCAGTAAAATCCGATAGTGACAAAAACGCTTCATCGCGATGAGCGGTGAGATAGGCTACAATCATGGTGAAGACTAATGGCGCTGAGATGATGCGTGTTCCAAGTCCAATAAGCAATAGAAGCCCTCCGATCATTTCTGTGCCGCCTGCGAGCATGGCCTGAAACTTAGGTAGCGGCAAATGGAGAGATTCGAAAAAATTTGTGGTACGTTCTAAGTTCATCAACTTACCCTTACCGGTCAGATAAAATCCCCAGCCAATCGTGATACGTAAAAAAAGTAAAACGGCTGATTGCAAATAAGGCATTACAGCGAGCGCAAATGAGAGAATTTTCATGAAATGATTTGTCGTTTGTGAAAAAAATCAAGTTTTGAAAAAGTCCGCCTTTGGATGAGCAATGGCGGACTTTTCAAACTGTTAGAGATTAAAGGATGGCGCCATCTTTTTTCTTGCCGTCACAGCCGTCTTTGCCTTTGCAGCCGTCCTTACCTTTGCAACCGTCTTTGCCGTCTTTTTTCTTGCCATCGCAACCGTCTTTACCTTTGCAGCTTTCTTTTTCTTCAGCGGTTACCGAGGTGGAAAGTTTTTCCTTTTTTTCACCTTTGCAGCCATCTTTGCCCTTGCAGCCGTCCTTACCTTTGCAAGCTTCCTTCTCCTCAGCGGCAACGGCCTCTACAGAGAAAAAAGTTTCGGCGACTACTGTGCTTGCGCTGAGAAGTCCAAGGAGGGCGGCGGTCATTAATGTGTTATTTTTCATATGATGTCGTTTATGTTTTTTGTTAAGAAATCGCTGCTTGATTACGAGCGACATAGATGAGTCGCTGCGCTACAACGAACATTAACAAAAAAAATCTTTTTTTTCGCTTCCTGAAAAATCGCTCCCCTTTGTGCCATTCTCGGGATGGAAAATTTGGGGCAGCTGCCTCGTCGATTCCACAAGGTAAATATAAGGCTTGCACAATCCAAAAATACGCGTTTAAAAAGCGGCGTCACATGTTTCATCGCCGCTGTAGCTCAGGGGTAGAGCAATTCATTCGTAATGAATAGGTCGTCGGTTCGAATCCGACCAGCGGCTCCACCAATTGATTTCACCTTGGTTCTCGCCTGTGATTCATAAGAGTTTTATTCTAATTCTATGCCAGACATGAGCCATGAAGATCATTTTCGATCGCTAGGAAATCGTGTCATTGCTGGCATTGATGAAGCGGGTCGCGGGCCACTTGCCGGTCCCGTTTGTGCTGCGGCCGTTGTATTACCTAGGGATTTTACAATATGTGGTCTCGATGACTCAAAAAAAGTCTCAGCAACGAGGCGCGATGCCCTTTATGAACAATTGACATGCAACGAAAATATTTATTGGACCGCCGAGATTGTTGACGCTTCAGAGATCGACAAACTAAATATTCTGGTCGCCACCCACAGAGCTATGGCCCTGGCAGCACAACAATTGCAACAAAAATGGGGAAGTGAAATCGATTTATACCTCATCGATGGGTTGTCCGTCTCGTCATTTCCCTTCGCTCAGCACTCCATTGTGAAGGGCGACAGCAAATCCCTTTCCATCGCTGCGGCAAGCATTATTGCGAAAGTCACACGAGATCGCATCATGCTCCAATACGCGGAAGAATTTCCTCAATATGGATTCCAAAATCACATGGGATATGGTACAAAACAACATCTAACTGCACTCGCAAATCATGGGCCTTGTCGCATTCATCGTACGTCGTTTCAGCCCGTTTCTCAACTCACCTTGCCATTTGATTGATCGTAACGGTGAGACATGGGATCGGAAGAAAATTGGCGACTTTGGAGAAAAAATCGCCTGCCATTGGTTGGTCGCCAAGGGCTGTAAAATTCTTTATCGCAACTACCGCGCCCCAGAGGGAGGCGAGGTCGATATCATCGCAAGGCAGGGTCGCTTGCTGTTGTTTATCGAAGTAAAAACGCGCCGCTCTGGCGGTGTAGGTCGCCCGCTTGATGCCGTAAATTCCGCTAAATTTGCACTCATCGAACGCGGCGCAAATTCATGGCTCAAGAGACTAAAATCCCGCAGCATGCCGTGGCGCTTCGACGTCATTGAAATCATCATCACGGAAGGAGAAAAACCGAAAGTCAATCGTGTGGAAAATATTTGAGGTTGCTTCCTAATTATCCGTTAGAATATTCTTTGCAAAGCTCTCGATTTATTTTTCATTAATCGCGCATGAGAATTAAAATTATATCTATAGCGCTAGTAATTATCGGTCCAATGCTAGTAATCACGGGCATTATAGAGGGAATGAAAGTTAGCAAAATTGAAAAAGAAGGCGTCGAAACCACCGCAATCATCTTAAGTGGGCAAGAAAAACGCGGTCGCAAAGGTGGCAAAACATACAATCTTGAACTCTCCGTCCCTAAAGCCACAAAAGACCATACCGTCAGTATTCCTAAAGAAATCTACGAAAAATCAGCTGTAGGCGCACCAATCGCAATCAAGCAACTTCCCAATGAACCCGACAAATTTATCGTTGTAGGAGATGACGATGAATCATTGATGATGGAATTGGCAGGAACAGCCATGTTACTCATCGGTGGAATTATGGTTTGGTGGAATTTCTTCCGTAAAAGCCCTAACATCTAACGGCAATATCTCCCGCAAACCCGAGTTACCAACTCACCAGTGCCGACAAATCGTAAAGTCGGCACATTCTTTCACCACTTCTCGATTCGGGAATCGTGATTCGTATTCGGGAAAAACCGTATCCCCTGCGTAATCTGCATGCACATGGGAGATGATCAATTCATCCATCAAAGGAAGGAACATTTCATAAATCGCCGCACCGCCTATAATGTACGCCGGCACACACCCTACCAAATGGATCACATCTTCCACATTTCTCGCCACTTCTACACCTTCGCGAATCCAATTTTCATCTCGCGTGATCACAATGTTGCGCCGCTTTGGCAACGGGCGACCAATAGAATCATAGGTCTTTCGCCCCATAATAATCTCATGATTCATCGTCGTTGCTTTGAAAAATGCTAAGTCTTCTGGTAAATGCCACGGCAATGTTCCATCTCGGCCAATTACCCGTTGGGGCGTCATGGCGACGATGCCGATCAGTTTTCGTGATTGAGAATTCATACGGATATAGGCGCCTTAATCGCGGGATGTGGGTGGTAATTTTCTAACGAAAAATGCTCGAACCGGAAATCTTCTAATCGTTGAACCGACGGATCAATCCGCATCACTGGCAACTCCCGCGGCTCGCGAGTAAGCTGGAGATTCGCTTGATCGATGTGATTCAGATAGAGGTGCAAATCCCCAAAAGTATGAACGAAATCACGCGCCTCATACCCGCAGACTTGCGCCACCATCATTGTCAACAAGGCGTACGAAGCGATGTTAAATGGCACGCCAAGAAACAAATCAGCGCTGCGTTGATAGAGCTGACACGAAAGCCCTGGGCGACCATTTTCGCCATCTTTGACGGGGTGAACATAAAACTGAAATAAACAATGGCAGGGAGGTAATGCCATTTCATCTACATCCGCGACGTTCCATGCGCTCACAATATGCCGCCGCGAAAATGGTTTCTGGCTCAAGCCATCAACCAATTGCGCAATTTGATCCACTACCCTGCCATCGGCACACTGCCACGATCGCCATTGCTTTCCATAAACTGGCCCCAATTCGCCATTTTCATCCGCCCACTCGTCCCAAATCGATACGCCATTTTCTTTGAGATAGGCAATATTTGTCGAGCCTTGCAAAAACCACAACAGTTCGTGAATGATCGAACGCAAGTGCAGTTTCTTCGTCGTCAAACAAGGAAATCCCGCCCGTAAATCATATCTTACCTGCTGCCCAAAGACCGCAAGAGTGCCAGTGCCAGTGCGATCATCGCGGCATTCCCCGTGATCTAAAACAAAGCGCAGTAAATCCAAATACGTCTGCATGCAGTCGAGATTGACTACTTCAGCGCCAGAATGCAATACCTAGCAAGAGCAGCATCGTGAAAGCCCACGTAAAATTGTCTTATGAAAAAAACCTAAAATAATCCTTGCCCAAATCCGCAATGGCGTGCTAGCTTTCTCGCCCGCTACGCAAGTAGCGATACAAATGAAATCGCGGGATGGAGCAGCCAGGTAGCTCGTCAGGCTCATAACCTGAAGGTCGTAGGTTCAAATCCTGCTCCCGCAACCATTTTTTCTCCTCCTAAGCCAGTTTCAGGCTCAACTCCATTGTTCTTTTCATATGTTCCGATCTGGCAGAATTGTCACGATTTCTCATGTGACAAATGATGTAAGAAATGCAATGCTAGCGCATGAACGACAGACGTGACGTGCTAAAACAGTTGGGAATCGGCGGGATTTTGGGGTTGCTTTCATCGGGTAAGACGCATGCGCAGCAAAAAAAACCTTCGCAAATTCGTGGTGTCGTTTTCATCGTATCGGATGGAATGAGCCCCGGAGTCCTGACCCTATCACAAGCTTTTTCCCAGCAAATCCGCAAGACCGATACTTGTTGGTGGCAATTACTACAACGACAAGATACGGTGAAGGGATTGATGGATACCGCATCGGCCAACTCTCTGGTAACCGATTCCGCCGCGGCTTCATCGTCTTGGGGGAGTGGTCAACGGGTCAATAATGGCATGATCAATGTCACACCCAATGGGACATTTCTTGAACCCATCGCAGTGACTCTGCAAAAGCGTGGGATTCGCACGGGTTTAGTATCCACCGCCACCATAACCCACGCAACGCCTGCTGGCTTCGCGGCGAATGTCGCCTCTCGCGAAAATGAAGAAAGCATCGCCACGCAGTATTTGAATCGCGTCGATCTTTTGTTCGGCGGTGGCGAAAAGTTTTTTGATCCTGCCAAACGTAGCGATAAAAAAGATCTATGGAGTGAATATCGCGCCGCTGGATATGGGGTGGCGCGCAATGCGGCAGAACTCGCGGCATTGCCAACGGGAAAAATGTTAGGCGTTTTTTCCGAAGGACACTTGCCGTTTTCGCTCGACCGCAAGCAAGATGAATCGCTGAAAAAAAACGTGCCGGAACTTTCCGTTATGGCAGCCAAGGCACTCGGTGAAATGCTGAACAAAGATCAGCGATTTTTACTGCAAATTGAAGGAGCCCGTATCGATCATGCCGCTCATTTAAATGACATTGCTGGCTTGCTTCATGACCAACTCGCGCTCGATGATGCTTTAGCCGTTGTAATCAAAATGCTTGCAAGGCGAGATGACGTGCTCGTCATCGTCACCAGTGATCACGGCAACAGCAACCCTGGTTTAAACGGCATGGGTGCTTCTTACCAACGCACCAATCAACACTTTTCCCGCATTGCCGATATATCAGCATCATTTGAAAAAATCCAAAGCGATCTCGCCGCAGGGAAGATCACAGACATCGCTGCTTACATTCAGCGCAAGACGGGATATTTGTTAGATCAAAAGGAAGCAAAAGCACTTCGCGCGTCGATGAAGAATGAAGAGATCACGGAGTGGAATCATCTGCTTGCTACGCCGCAAGGTTTGCTTGGCCAAATGTTAGGGAATCATACCGGCGTGGGCTGGACTGGATCTGTTCATACCAGTGATCCTACCCTCATCACCGCCTTTGGCCCTGAATCATCTCGCTTCAATGGTCTAGTGAAAAACTCGGATGTCCACGGACATTTGTTAGAGGTTTTAGCGTGAGTCGTTAGCGTTTTTTCAGTACGACAAAATTTCTAACTGGAAGATTGAAGAAAGGTCTCACGGTGAGATCGGCACCAGCCAACTCTCCCGCAACATACAATTCCGCCGATCTCCCGCCATCGAAATTAAGAGCGTGAGCCATGGGAAATCCTAGGTGGCTCTTCCCCGCGATCAGTTGCGAAAGTGCATGAAGAGAGCATGGCGAGGTGCGGACAATGCACCATTGGTTGCCGCCATCCCATGCGATAAATGTGCGGGCACTTTGTCGCTTATCGTCGAGACCATTGATGGTAGCTGATTTTTCGGCCAGAAAAGGTCCTGCTTGGATGAGGTTAGTGGCGCGGAAGTTCGATTTCTCGCGGCGGACAATGCCGCTTTTGCCATCGGCCTCAAACCATACACCGCTGCCGAGTGACGATTGGTGCGTGGCGCCTGAGCGCACACCTTTGGCAATACAAACTCCAAGCGGTTTCCCTTCCGGTGTGAAAAAACTTGCGTTAACCGCAGCAAGCGCTTGCACAGATGTCGCGGCATCTTTGCATGTCGCCCAAAGCGTGCCAGGGCCGTTCGGTTGATCCAACACCTGCAACTGGTGCGTGCGAATATCAAAACTCACACCTTGCATAGTGATGCCATTCACGGTGACATTATGATAGCGCGGCGGGGATTTTTCGGTCGTGGCTACTTGTTTCTTCTCTTGCGCATGAACAAGAGAAAGGATCAGCATGAATGAAAAGAAGCGATTGAACATATTAGTTTTGGTGGATGGTAAGTTGGGGAAATGGGATCACCCATTGATTTTCATTAGCAGCATCGACGGCGGATTGTTGAAGAATGCGGGAAATGGCCAGTGATTGCGGTGCCAGCGATCCATCGGCTGACATCATGATGATGAAATCCAATGATGAGGCACTGGCTGAGGAAAATTCTACTTTCACATTGAGAATCGCCTCCGCAGGAAATTTTTCTAACAAGCGCTCGCGAACTTTAGCTTCGATGATTTGCGGAATCGTGGTGGTGGCGATGGATTGATAACGGTAATCGAGACCAAAGGTCGTGCTAACGCCGAATCCTTTGCTAAGGTTTTCGGGGCTTTTGGCGAGATATTTTTCCACTGTGAGTGTGACATAGGAGCCGCTGAGCTTAAGAATGACGATTTGTTCTGGTGTCTGGTGGACAACTTTGCCGAAAATGCCGTCGTCGAGCCGCACCCAATCGTTGATACGAGTCGGAAACCACGGTTCATCGGGCATGTTGGGTCGCGAGTGGTAATTGAGAAGCACTTTGGCGGGCACTTGGATTTTTCCACCCGTAAGATCGGGGTTTTCGAGAACGGAAATGAAATTGAGTGTTTTTACCTGATAAGGTAAGTTGTTGTAAATGATGCGCTCGCCAATGTGAACGGTGCCGAGGTTCAGGATGAGACGGATTTGTTCAAAATAGGGCGGCAATGCAGTGCGCGATACCCATGCTAATCCAAGTAGAAAAATGAATGCAGCGGTAAGTAGAAGCCAGTCATTGCGCGAGTATAAAACGAGTAATGCGGCAATCACGGCAAAGACGAGGGCTGATCCGTTCGCAATAACATCGAGCAGCCGAGAGCCTATGTTTGCATCGCCATTTTTATGAAGTGGGCTGAATCGACAAATGTAACGATAGACTCTCCGAATGATCGTGAATGTTAGCAGACCAGCCAATAGACTGAGCAGCAGACTTAGCCCGCGATTTTTCCAAAAATACGACAGCCCCTTGGTGACCACGGCGATGACGGGTGGGGCGTTTTTTTTGCGTTCGGCAAGTTGGATGTTGTAGCTTTTCACTTGGCTACGCGCTTCTTCCTGTTGTTTGACCCATGTTTTTCGCAGAGCAGTGAGGCGAGTTTTCAGTTCTGGTGAAAGCTTTTCCCCAAGTGTCATATCCAGGTTGCGAATGGCTTCCTCGGTGGTGGCGTATTGTTTTTCCCAGCGAGTGATTTCTATCGAGAGATTTTCAATTTCCCGCGGTTGTGCCGTGGCCTCGCGCAATTCTCGCATAAGCGGCGAGAAGATGTTTTGCATTTCTTCGGCTACAGAAAAAGGCTTGCTAGCTTGTTGTCCCAATACCGAGATATCGATGCCGGTGGCTGTAGTGGCGAGCTTTTGTTTCTTGGATTTAATTTTTTCAGAAAGCTTGGCGATCTCTGCGGTAAGCTCTTTTTTCTTTTCTTCTAGGGTGGTGTTTTTGATCTCTGAGGATAGTTTTTCGAGATCGAGTTCATCATTTTTTAGGGACGCAATCAGCGATTCTAAGGCATCAATTTTGCTTGCTTCGGCAGCATCGGGTATTGACGTCGCAGGAAGCTGTGCCGAAAGGGGAAACACAAGTAGGCTGAATAGAAAATAAGCGAGCAGTCGAGACATATTCGGGGTTCTGACGTAGTAAACGGAATCAGGGGAAAAAAGTCAATAAGGCGTATATGAAGAACCCCACCGGTTCCTGTCAATGATTTTTCCCCCTTAGCAACCGTGATGATTCGTTACTGTGGAATGGGATCCGTACGGCGAATGATTGTCTTTCCTTCCCAAATGGCCGTGTCAGTTTTTTCATCGTAAGTGAGAATGCGAGAAGCACTCCGCGGCACCAGTGGAAGATCGGGTTGCGGCAACCATCGTTTGTGCTCTGCAATAACGGAGGCATGTTCAGGTTGTGCCGCTAGGTTGTGCCATTCGTGTGGATCGGCTATCATATCATAAAGCTCTTCACTGCCGTCGGCATAGCGAATGTAGCGCCAACGTTCACTCCGAATACCGTGGTTGCCTTGATTATGGCTGGTAATCGCGGGTCGATCCCGTTTCGTGGCGGCTTCTTTTAGTTGGGGAACGAGGCTCAGGCCTTCGAGATCTTTGTTCGCTGGTAGCCCTGTGAGATCGATGAGTGTTGGGTAAATATCTAACAATTCCGCAGGTTGCAAGCAGCGTTGACCATTTTTTATACCTGGACCAGCAAAGATGAGGGGAACCTTTGTGCTACGATCCCACAAAGTGTTTTTCCCACTGATCCCTTTTTCGCCGAGATGCCAACCATGATCTCCCCAGACGATCACGATGGTATTTTCCACTAAACCAGCTTCATCCAGCGCGCTGAGGAGTCGTCCCACTTGCGCATCGACAAAACTGGTGCTGGCAAGGTAACTGCGAACGAGTTTGCGCCATTGATGGTTTTCTTTCAACCATGTCAAACGCGGTTCTGGTAGAGACCAGTGCAGATACCAAGAAAAACGCGGTGTATCATCGCGATCAGTATTCAAGATTTTGGGGAGAACTGTGTCGTCATCGGGATAGAGGTCAAACCATTTTTGTGTCGCGTAGCAAGGAACATGGGGTAAAGAAAATCCTGCAGCGATGAAAAACGGCTGTTCTTTCGGAGCGGATTTTATCTGCTCCGTTGCCCATGTCGCAATCTTGTAGTCTCCCTTGGCGGTATCATCATTATCGGGCGGCCACACGCCCCAATCAACCAAACGATGATTTCCCATCGGTGTCTCACCGGCGATCTTTTGCGGTGGCATACTTGTGTCGGCACCCAAGGAAGCCGTCACTTGGAATTCCTTATCCGAATTTTTTCCTCCACCAGCCGCAGTCCCAGTATGGAAAATTTTCCCCGCAGCACATGTCCAGTATCCTTGGTCCGCAAAATACTGAGGCAAGGAATCCGCATTTTGCAACAAAGGCAACTGACGCGGAGCAGGCGATAGTCCATAGATCCCTGTTGAAGTGGGACGACGCCCAAACAATAGACTTGCCCGAGATGGATTACAAATCGGCGACTGGCAGTGCGCATTGAGAAATGTGGTGCCGCGTGCCGCAAGTTTGTCCAAATGTGGTGTTTTCGACAAGGGATGTCCACCCATATGTCCAATCCAATCGTTCTGATCATCGATCGCTATGAACAAAATATTCGGCTGTTTCTTCTCGGCAGCCATAACATGCAGCAGAGAAATAGATAAAAAGAATACCTGACACATTTTCATAACCACACCAAAATCAATCAAAACACGAACGTCAATAGAAAATGTTCATGAGAACAAATTTTCACGAAAAATGGCGCATTTCCGCGACACTTTTTGCCGCAGCTACGAATTTTTAAAGCGGAAACAGGAGTGTGCGATGTATTTACATTTTTTCATTGCCTTCCATGATTGGTTTGATAAATTTCTGGGCACATAAAATTTTATGATGAAAAAAACCTTTTTAAGTAGAGAAAAATCTCATCCGCGCAGCCGTGGTTTTACCTTGGTAGAGTTGCTCGTTGTGATTTCTATTATCGTCATTTTGTTGTCCGCTGGTGCACTGGGCGTAAGAAATCTCACAAGCGGAAAAGGCACTGCCGCTGCGGTATCGAACTGCGAAGCAATTTTTTCCGAAGCTCGCACCACAGCGGTAGGTATCGGCACCAATACTCGTGTTTTGATCGACGTTAATGATCCTACTGATCGCGGTAGCTATTTACGTAAGCTCGTAGTGGCCGTAGAGGGCATAGACCCTACCACAAATCGCCCAAATGGTCAGTGGTCGATGTCAAGCAGGGGTTACATTCTGCCAGACAATGTCTATTTTAGCAAAACGTATAGCGTTGCATCAGGAGCAAATAATCTCACAGAAAGCACCGTTCGCTTTACGAATCTCGCAGCCAATAACGAAGCTAACAATCGTAGATACTTAGCCTACGAATTTAACGGCCAAGGAATTTGCCGCACGCCGGGTGCGAAATTTATCATCGGCAGTGGCACTCGCCAAGGTAGCCAAGAGCCGCAAACGCAAGGAAAAACCTTAGATTTCGGCGGTTTTGCCATTTGGACAAACGGCTCCACATCCACACTGCGCTCGCCCACACAAATGGGCTTACCAGCCACTGTGAAAAATTTTTAATTCTCACCTTTTAATTAACTAATGAGACAACATCTGAAAAATAAAAAATCCGGTTTCACTCTCATGGAAACCGTCATAGCCATTGGTGTCCTAGCCGTCATGCTTACCGCATTCATGGGCGTTTTTGCTCCAGCAGCAAAAGGAATTCGCCGTGCGATCAACGTGCAAGAAGCAGACCGCTTAACTTCTGCATTGGAAAAAGAACTAGCCACATTCCGCGTCGGCGACACCAAATCTGGTGCTGGCAATACCGCTTTTAATAAAGCTTATTCATGGATTCAAAACTCCCATCAACCAAACTCTGTGATCATTTGCTACCAATACCGTGGCAACCCCAGCAGCTTACGTCCCGATGGCTCGATGACTCCCTATGTGGCTATTAATGGAACACCTGGCAAAGAATACGTAGTGCAACCAATGTTTCGTCTGCGCTCTGACCCTCTTCTTAGTGCCGACTTAGCAGCGCGTGAAGGCCGCGTGTTTTTTGTTCGCATGACACAACTTACCATGACCAATAATGGCCTCGTGCTGGGAAATCCTGGGCAAATTGCTAATCCTCCAGCGTTACCAAATACCACAGCACTTACCGGACAAGGAGCCGATGGCTACAATGACGCTACGATTCCTTTCGTTGCCGAATTTTTTGAAATTCCCACTAGCGATCCAAATTTCATTAAAGCAGGCGGCGGGCTAAATCCGCAAAACATCACTGTGCCATTATTCTCACGCAACCTCGCCGTTCGCCGCTAATCAAAGTTCGCTGCAATCGCCAAGTTACACAAAAAGTATCATGAAAATCCCAAAAACTCATCTTCCCAAACGCAACGGCTTCACCCTTGTGGAGTTGCTAGTCGCTATGTCCATTGCCGTTATCATCATGGGTATCCTCGTCGGCATCACCAATGTCGCCATGGGTGCTTGGACGCGCGGCAGAGCAGAAGTGCGGGCAGCTCGCCAAGCAAAATCCATGGTCGAGGCCATGGCAAAAGACCTCGAAACATTCGTCGTTCGCTCTGGAAATAACTTCGAATGGCTCTACGCAAAAACCGAAGCTACCCTTCCAGGCGGCGATAATGCTCGCAGTAGCAACGCCTGTGAATTGATTTGCTTTAGTGCCGCGACAGATCGCTACAAAGGCGGTGCTGGCACAACTACTGATCTAGGTGGCGATATTTGCACGGCTTCCTACAAATTAGCCTACCAAGACCCCATTGCTGCCCAGCAAAATAACGACTCTGCCTTTGTCTTCTATCGGCAACTGCTCGACCCACGTCCTACCTTTGACAATGTTTTAGGCAAAACCGATTTACGCCAGGCATTTACCACAGCCGCAGGCGCGAACCGATTCGAAAACCGCACCACGGCAGACCAAAATACCGCCATGTACAATTTTGTTTGCGAAAATATTTACCAGTACTCCATCACCTTCCGCGTGGATGTCTCTCGCACTGTGGGCAATGTGACGACGATTATTCCTGTGCGTGTCACATTAGGGCAAAACGGCCAAGCTACCGCCACAGAATTTCGAGTTTATGGAGACCGCATAGTTACCGATGCGAAAGTAGGGTCATTAAATGTCACAGCCGCAGAACTAGCAGCAGGACGACTTTCCGGCGTGGAGATCGCATTAACAGTGATTTCTGATAAAGGTTTCGAACAAATGAAAAAGCGCAATATGAGCGATGCAGAACGCGCCAAATTTCTTGCTCAAAATTCTTTCCAATACTCGAAACTCATTGAAGTTCCCGGTATGTAATGACATTGCCGCGCAATCCTAACTCTAGGATTTGCTTGCGCTTCACGAACCATGCTGCTCTAACATTTGCAGAAACAATCGCCGCAATACTTCGGTTTGTTGATCATCTAACAATGTCGTCTGTGCAAGCCTACGCTCAAACATCCATCGCGGATCTCCCAACGTATCGAAGCTCCCTACCCGTGTATTTGCATCGTCGTGCGCACCTTCACTCAGGGTTCGCGCCATAGGGAGAATCCGTAAAACCTCAAATGCCTTGCCCTCCCCCATCCACTCTGCTCCCTTTGCAAGGTCATCCATGGCTTGACGGAGCTCCACATCCGTACACGGAAGATTCAATTGAATCTCGATCCATGCAGGAAGTCTCGATGATCGCTGTTCTAACGCCTCATTGATCTGCTTCATCCAACAAAGTGCGTCCACCACGGATGACTCTATACGGATCAACCTACGAAAATCAGGAATCACCATTCCTTCATTCCGCTTCAATCCATCCTCCGTAATCTCCACTAATCGGATTTCTTTCCGATCATTCGCCTCGCTAAAACTCAACGGAATGGGTGAACCGCTGTAACGTATATGAGATCGTCCCCCACAGTGCTGTGGTCGATGTAGATGCCCTAACGCAATGTAACAAAATCCTTCCGGAAACCTGCTCACAGGAAGTGCTCCTAGACCTCCGATGTGAATCTCGCGCTCACTTTGACTTTTCTCAGACCCCATCACCGTAAGATGCCCCATCGCCAATAATGGCAACGGCGATTCACGGCAATACCTCTCATAAACACTCGCGATTCCATCATTCAGCTCTTGCTGAATCTCGGCAATGCTTTGCCCTGATACACCCATCCGCAAATCGCCATCGCGCAAAAACGGAACGGCGGCCACATACGCCTGCGGACTCTCTTCATTTGGCAAGGCCAGCAAATACGGCTCTGCGGGAACTTTCCCTACCACATGAATGTCCATCCCACCTAACAATTCACGAGGCGCTTCTAGCAAAGCAGGCGAATCATGATTCCCGGCAATGATGATCACCCGGCAATGAGATATCTGCCGTAAGCGCGAAAGAAATCCATAGTATTGCGCCAGCGCCCGCTGCGGTGGATTCGCTGAATCAAACAAATCACCGCACATCAACAATGCATCAACTTGTTCATCGACAATTCGATCTAACAAAAAATCAAAAAGTAAACCATGCTCCTCATCCCGATCCCTTTCATCCAAGGTTTTCCCCAAATGCCAATCCGCCGTATGAAGAATGCGCAGCATAGCTCTACATGATCTGCATCTTATCGCCCATTTTGCTGAGGAAAGGCTGTTTGATTCGGGTTTTGTGCATCCGTGCGCTGCTTGGTGATGTATTCAATGTAACGTTGACGAGCGAGAATATCTTGGCTCGATGCAGGTGCCGTAATACCGCCCGTGGGTGCTGCCGATTTTACGGCTTGTGAACCATATTTTTTCCACGGGCCAAACGGCACTTGATTATCCTCCAAAAAGCGCCAATGCACCACATGAGAATTCGGGATCCCCAAATAGTCACGCACCGCTGGCGATAAATCAATGCCGGCCCCCTTGTTGCTCGTGTTCACGGGGCGTTTGTCGCCAAAAACATACTGCCAATCATCCACCACAAAAGGTCCAACGTCCTCCCACTGCGCATAACAAGAACGATTATTGCTGTAAACTTGCACCCATCGGCCTTTTAACGCGCTGTCACTCTCATCGCGATTGACCCGATGAAACCACGGAATCACACGACTCGCTTCAGGTCTATGCCCATTCCGCATCTTATCGTTGTACGGCAAAGCCACATAAAAGGGATTTAACTTGGGAATAAACTTTTTAGGGCGAAACTCATTCGTCGCAAACGAAATAACCCGCTGTTCCGCATTCGGATCATCGAAACCGCCAAAGTTCGACTTCCAATTCCGATCCCACGACGATACATCGTTCGGTGTGGGATTATTCTGCGTAGGCGTTTCCCCGATCCAAAAACAAGTGGAAATGATGTGCAACTTCCATGGATATAAACTTCGCAGACGAGGTGTGGGTTGCGGCGCAGGAGCGTTTACAACACGCGTAGAAGATGGCACAACCACATTCGGTGTCACCTGAGCACAAGCCTGATGAGCCGCATAAAAAATCATCATAGCCAAAATCGGCCACTTGTTAAATTGATGTGAACGGGGATGAGTCATCGGCTAGAATCCATTTCGCAAATGTCAACTTACAGCGCAGGCTGCCGGCATCGTACAACATTACCTTTTATCATGGCCACGACTTTAGTGGTATCGCGCTAATGCGCAAGAGCTTTTTTCTGTTGGCAGGCAACACGACGATTATTCATTAACGAGAAGATACTTCATTGCCCGGTAGGTTTGCAGTCGCTTACGATACATGGAAATCGTAAGCCCGAGGTCGTCTTCTACGTAATCGTAAATCTTAGATTCATTCTTGGGGGTGCAAGTAATTTTGTGTAAATGCATTTGTGATGAAGGAAAGGTTATTTGTTATGATTCTTAGATTGGTTAGGGATGCGGTCTGCGAATTCGATGGTGAAGTAGCTCAGGGCACTGGGCCAGTTGGTGATGGTTTGGGTCCATTT
>CAMAYN010000013.1 GCA_945862285.1 Akkermansia muciniphila
TTGGTTGTGTAGTTGGTAGTGATGCCTGCGTCAAGCGAGGAAGTGCGATTTCCTGCGGGATCGTAATTATACGCGTGGGTGGGGCTTGCCGTGGGGTTGACGGTGGCGGGGTTTGCGGTGTTGACGATGACGTTTTTCACCTGTCCGGCATTGTCGTAGCCGTATGCTTGGCCTAGTGCGTCTTCGTAAGTGGCGTAGGTGCGTCGACCTGCGGCATCGTAGCCGTGGGCGACGCTGCTTTTTACATTGCTGCCTGCGGCGGTGCTGTGGCTGATCACGCGCTGGGCGGCATCGCGGAGGGTGGTGGTAGTGAGGCCGTTTTCTAGGGCGATGGTTTCATTTCCAGTATTGATTGCAATTTCATTCGTTTTGCAGAATGTCGGTACAGTCGAACCAGCAGCCGAATTAACCACGGCTTGTTTAATGACAGCTCAACGTACTGGATCATTAATATATTCCTTATAAATAGGATGAGACTTTACCAAAGCTGCATAGTAAGCTTTTAATTCTGTGCAGGTCATGGTTCCACAATCTGTGCCAACCCAACCAACACAAAAATCAGCCGCATGAACCATTTCGTGTAGCAGGTCAGATGCTCTTAATCCATAATTCATGCGAGCCGAGAAAAAAATGGCAAAACGCTTAAAATAGCCAAGAGGTTTTTTGTGACTTTTTTGACTACGATCAAAAATACAGAATGGAGACTATTGATAGGCATGACGCTTGGAAAGCGTCGCCACGTGTAGCGAGGTGTGATCCCGTATTCAATGACAAACTAGCGCTCCTCACAGTCTCTGAGGACAAAGAAGTCCTCCGATTCTTCTGTCGCATTCGGTTTGTTGTGCCGCCGAGGTGGCCCATTTTCGCTTTCGCTTGCTATGATGGTGTTCCTTGTCTAGCTTCGGCGAGAAGCAAAGCGTGTTTAAAATTAAAGGAATAAGGTATCTCTTCGCATTTCTCCTCCTTGGGATGGGGGCGGTTTTGGCTAAATTTGCCGCAGATCATGAGGCAAAAGTGGTAGCCGATCATTTGCGCGGTTTTCCGGATGCAGATGTATTCATGCATCGATTACGGCCCGTGATTTTGTCGTCGGTTTTGCTACTGCCAGGAATGGGAGCGATTTTTTATGCTTGTAGTGGCACCTTAGCACGATGGCTGACGCGGCAGTGGCTGATGGCGTTTGGAATCTGCTTCGGTGGGATTTTGTGCCTGTATTTGTTAATCGATTTTTCGACGAACGTATCAAGATTTGCCGATGCAGTGCAATCGTGGGCGGTTTTCCGTTTCTATGCAGCGATGCTGCCATCGATCAGCAATGTATTATTGCCGTTTGGAACCTTGCTGTCAGTGTTGTTATGTATGAGTCGCATCTCGCGTTCGCGGGAGTTGGTGGCGAGTTTGCAGACGGGAAAGGGCATGATGCGAGTTTTGGCTCCGGTTTATGTATCGGCGTTGTTGCTGTGTGTTTTTTCCATTGGTTTGAACTTCCATTGGGCACCGCAGTCGGGTGGGATGAAAAATGCCTTGTTTGATGAATTGCGTGGTGAGCAGGCGAAGATCGGATCAAACATCGTGTATTTCCATTCGCGTGGCTGGCGGATGTGGAAAGTAGAGGAATTGCCACGAGATTTTTTAGAGGGAAAACCGTTGAGAAAGGTGGAGGTGACATCGCTGAATGAGGATGGAACACTGGCGATGCGACTCTACGCGGATTGCGCTTTATGGCGAGAAAAGGAAGGCGGATGGGAGTTCACGGGAGTGAAACAAACCTATCACATGAAAAATGAAGCGCCCTTTTTCACGAATCCTCCCGAGCCGTATGTGATGGCAACATGGACGGAGACGCCAGCGAATTTATGGAAGCAGAGTGCTCAGGTGCGGCATTTAGGCTTACCCGATCTGGCAAGTATGATGCACGAGGGCAATGAGAGCGCCGGTGAAGAATGGAAGCAACCGGAGTATATGCGCTATCGTGCTCATTGGCATTTCCGTTTTTCTCAGCCGACTTCATGCTTGGTTTTTGCGATGTTGGGGATTCCGTTGGCGATGTTTGTGACACGACGTCAGGGATCGGGAAGTTCTGCGGTGGCTGTGGTGAGTGCGATAGTCATGATGCTGTTTCAATCGATCTTTTTAGCCCTTGGCGAGTCGGGGTATATTTCTGAGATTGCCGCGGCGTGGTTGCCGCCGCTGTTTTTCGGCGGAATGGGATTATTTTTCCTTCGTCGGCGGTTGTTAGGCAAGCAACTTTGGCCACTTTGGTGAGTGGTGGGGCATTGCGCTCAGGGATTTTTTCTACACAAATTTGGCTAGATCTCGCAAATAGGTGAGTGAATAAATGCCCGTGGCGTGAGTATCGCCCCAGGTTGGTTTAAGAGCGTAGCTGCCGACGCGCTCGATGGATCGAAGTTGAAATGCGGGTGGTGTGTATTCGACGACGGGTTTCACCACACGCCCCAAGGCATCAGGTTCACCTTGGCAGCGGGCGCATGGGCAGGCACGACGGAGCATTTCTAGGGGGAGGAAAATTTCTACGCCATCGGAAAAACGTAGGCATAATTCATTCATGATTACCTCAAGGTGATCGAGTGTTAGGACATTCATATGGGTAGTGTAGTGTTATTTTTTTTGGAAAGAAAAAATGGGATTTGTAGGCGAGTATGGAGATCCATTTAGCGGCGGCGTTTTTTTCCTTTAGGATACGTCGTGGGTGCGGATGTGGGAAGTGATGGAGATTTCCCTTCTTTGAGGGATTTTATTTGATCGCGCAAATGTGCCGCAAGTTCAAATTCGAGAGCTTGCGAGGCCTCGCGCATTTGTGTTTCGAGTTGGGCGATGAGGGCTTCTGTATTGTAGGGCGTAGCGTCTTCGGCGACGAGCCCGGAGTTTTCCTCCTCTTCTTGTGGGTGCGCTTGCAAGCTTTCTTGCACAGGGCGAGCCACACTGCGGGGGATGATGCCGTGCTGTTCGTTATACTCGTGCTGGCGCTTGCGGCGCGATTCGGTAACGTTGATTAAGGTTTGAATGGAATCGGTTACGGTATCGCAGAAAAGATAGCATTCACCATTCACATGGCGGGCGGCGCGTCCGGCGGTTTGGATCAGCGAGGTATCGTTGCGCAGGAAGCCTTCTTTATCGGCATCGAGAATGCAGACGAGGGAGACTTCTGGTAAGTCTAATCCTTCGCGTAGCAGGTTGATACCGACGAGCACGTCAAAGGCACCTCTGCGGAGTTGGCGGAGAATTTCTACGCGCTCGATGGTATCGACATCCGAGTGAATGTAACGGACTTTGAGGTTGGATTTTTTCAGATACTCGGTGAGGTCTTCTGCGGTTTTTTTGGTGAGTGTGGTGACAAGTGCGCGCTCGCCGCGTTCCACGCGTCCGCGGCAGAGATCGATGGTGGCATCAATCTGACCATCGAGTGGCAACAAGTGAAGTTTCGGATCGAGCAATCCGGTAGGGCGGATGATTTGTTCGACGACCAGAGGAAATCCCGGTTGATGAACGGCGAAGCTGTCCACGGATTCTGAGGCGGTGCTGATTTTGATCTTGAGCTTGCGGCGATCGATGAAATTTTTCTCGCCGGGGGTAGTGCTGACTTGAATGAAGGATGGATTATCGGGGCGCGAGTTGACCATCTCGAAGGCACTGGGTGTGGCACTGACATAGACGCGATGGCCAGTCATTTGCATAAATTCTTTGAATTTCAGCGGGCGATTGTCCATGGCGCTGGGCAGACGGAAGCCGTGTTCTACGAGGACTGATTTTCGTGATTTATCACCTTCATACATTCCGCCGATTTGAGGGATGGTGGCATGGCTTTCATCAATGAGTAAAAGATAATCCTTGGGAAAAAAATCGAGCAAAGTGTAGGGTTTAGCCCCTGGCGCGCGGCCTGTGATGTGTCGGGCGTAGTTTTCGATTCCTTGGCAAAAGCCCATTTCGTTCATCATTTCGAGATCATACTCGGTGCGCATCCGCAGGCGTTGCGCTTCTAACAATTTTTTATTCGATTCGAGTTCGTGGATGCGAGCATCAAGTTCCTTCCGTATCGAAAGCATGGCATGTTTCATTTTTTCCGCCGGGGTTACGAACTGTTTGGCGGGGAAAAAACAATAGTCGTTGAGGCGTTCCATGACGCTGCCGGTGAGGGAATCAATGCTGCTGATGCGCTCGACTTCATCGCCAAAAAACTCGACGCGGATGGCGGTTTTTTCTAAAAAGGCGGGATGAATTTCTACTACGTCGCCACGCACGCGAAATTTCCCCCTGCCGAAGGCAATGTCATTGCGCTCAAACATCAATTGGCAAAGTGTGGCAACGAAGTCATCTCGTCGCAATTCCTGAGCGGTGGAGACATTAAACATCATGTCTTGGTAGTCGTCTGGCGACCCTAAGCCGTAAATGCATGAGACGGAAGCAATGACAATGGTGTCTTTCCGCGTGAGCAATGAGCCCATGGTGCTAAGGCGAAGGCGTTCGATTTCTTCGTTAATGGAGGAATCTTTCTCGATGTAGGTATCCGAGCGAGGGATGTAGGCTTCGGGTTGGTAGTAATCGAAGTATGAAACGAAATATTCTACGGCGTTGTGAGGGAAAAAGTTTTTGAACTCGGAGTAAAGTTGGGCAGCAAGCGTTTTGTTATGACTCATCACCAGGGTGGGTAGGCCGACGCGTTGAATAAGGTGAGCCATGGAAAAGGTTTTCCCGGAGCCAGTGACTCCCAGGAGAGTTTGATGTGGATTACCAGCGAGGATGGATTTGTGAAGTTTTGCCACAGCCTGCGTTTGATCGCCGCTTAATTGGTAATCACTCTTGAGTTGGTAGTCCATGCGCTGGTAATGTGCTACCTGATCCGAATGGGTGCAATGGCTATTTTTTTAGCTATTTTTCACCATCGTAAGAACTAGAGCCATTTTTCAAAAACAAGGGAACCTCTGCCGCTACTTTCGAGCATCTTTCGGCGAACTTCTGGTAAATGATCGGGAGGGACTTGCTCGTATCCCATACGTTGGCGAAAAAAGTCTGCGGCGCGCGTTGTGAGCGCTAATACACGAGGAATCGATTTGCTGCGGGCGACAGATTCCGCGTGAATTACAAGATCTTTTCCATAGCCATGTCCTTCGTTTGCGTGTTTCACATAAAGACATGCAATCTCTGCACAGTCTTGACCAACATATTCATGCAAGGCCACGCAACCAACGACGTTATCGTCAATCACCATCACATGATAATCAGCGATGCGCGCTTCAATTTCTTCGTAATTACGAGGCACAAGAAAGCTTCTTCTCACGCAGCGGCCAATCATGCCTAACAGCTCCGGAATATCCTCTGTGACAAGCGGTCGAATGGTGCGATAACTATCGGCATGAACCATGGTGCCTACGCCTTCATTGGAAAATAATTCATCCACTAGTACGCCTTGACGTAGTCCATCGAGAATATGAACTCGCGGTACACCACGTTGGCAGGCGAATGCGGCTAACTGCAGCATTTCTTGTCCTTCTACGTTTCCTGCCGCAATGACTTGCGGGACATCTGCCGCACGGAGTGCAAATGCAGGCGAGCCTTTGACTAAGATTTCTTTTTCCGATAACGCAATCAATTTTGAGGCGCGTAAAGCGACCACTAAATCGATAATAACGGCATCGAGAGCCGCGAATGATGTGGCATCAACGACAGGAACTTGTCCGCGTTGAAGAATATCGCGAATTTCCTCAACGGCATTCGGATTACTCGGCGAAGACTTGGCGAACGTGACTTTGATTTCGCATTCAAGTCCCCAATCATATAAGTCCTTCACATCACCCCCTAGGACGAGCAACACTAATTTCACTCCTACGTCTTCGAGTGCTGCTAAATCGAGCAAACACTCCGCAACTGCGGCCTCAGGGAGCTTGCTGGCATCAATACTCACTACAAAAGTGCGTCCGCGGAATTGCGGAATATACTGAAGAGCGGCGCGGAAGTCATTGGGCACGCGGATTATTTGGCAGTCATAGGTGCTTGCATCAAGCCAAATTCTCGTTTAATCAACAAGCGGTATGAATCAATTACGAGAGGTGCATGAAAAATTTTTACAAAATTTTTACAGAACTCGTAGTTACATTTCGCTATGCTCGAAGAATGAGCAAGGGAACAATTTTGGTAGTTGAAGATGACGAATCCGTGCGTTGCGGCATCGTTGATGCCCTGCAATATTCTGGCTATCACACGCTGCAAGCGCGCGATGGAGAGGAAGGTGTGGCCATCGGACTGAAAGCGAATTACCAGCTCATGCTGCTCGACCTCATGATGCCGAAACGCAACGGGTTAGAAGTTCTATCCGCTTTGAAGAAGCAACGATCTGGGCAAGCTGTGATTATACTTTCCGCACGTGGAGAAGAGGCTGACCGCGTGCGTGGCCTGCAACTCGGAGCAGATGATTACGTAGTGAAGCCCTTTAGCGTGAAAGAACTTCTCGCGCGTGTGGAGGCGGTGATGCGTCGTACCTGCGAGCGCGCGGCAGACGAAAAAATCATTGTTTTTCCCGGCGGTGAACTAGATGTAGCACATAGCGTGCTACGATTAAGTGATGGAACTTGCGTCGATGTCTCGCCGCGTGAGATTTCGTTGCTACGGTATCTCATCCGCTCGGCAGGGCGAGCCGTATCGCGCGAAGAAATCATGCTGCATGTTTGGCATCTCGATGCACGAGGTATGGAGACGCGTACGATTGATATGCACATTGCGCATCTGCGGACGAAACTTGGTGATATCGAACAAAAAATGATCGTTACCGCAAGAGGTAAAGGGTATAGATGGTCAGGAGTATGAAACGATTTGCATGGATTTGGGGAATAACGGCTTTGTGCGCGTGTATAGTGATTACGGCGATGAGCGTGATGACTCGGCACGTGATGAGGCTTGAAGAAGTCTCTCAAAAAGCAACGCAGGAAAAAGAGCATGCCGAAAAAATCCGTCTAGCCCTGTGGCGCATGGAATCTGAGGCCAGTGCCATTTTATTGTTAGAAAATACTCGTAGTGCAGAAAAATTTCTGGAAAGTTCGCCTGAGGCGCTACCGGATCATGTTCGTACGTATTTTCAGTTCAACGCCGCCGGAGGTTACTCATGCCTACCCGTTGCCGCTCAATCTGAGCAAAATACTCTTGGGCTAATCCTGAATGGATCATGCACTAGTGTGCACGGGGTATTACAAAATTCCTACGTAGCAAACTCCATGGCTAATAAGTGGAGCGTTAATGTCCCTGTCGATGTCAATTCGTATCAAGAATGGGGAACTCAGAACGTTTCCCAGAATTTGGAAAAAGCCATACGCAATGAGCAACTTAAGCGAAACATAGGCAATATCAAATACCAAAACATTCAACAAATTGATTTACCAAACACACAACAATCCCTAATCGCCGGGGAATTCCGCCCGATTTGGATGGATGGGGAACTATTTCTCGTTAGAAAATTACTCGGCAACAATTCCAACACAGCGCAAGGAGTCTGGTTGCACAAAGATGTGCTAAAAGAAAAACTCCTCTCGCTAACAAAAGATTTATTTGCTGATGCGAATCTCATTCCCGTAGCGCAAAATATTTCCGCGATTGAAGGGGCTATCGATTCAAGCCTTCCCCCCGTTCCTGAAAAAATGGTGGACGATGCACTGGCATTAGTGACGCTGCCATGGCGCTTGTCTGTGATTGAATCAACAGCAAGTTATGTTCCATCATCCTCAGCCGCGATCACTGCGATGCACTTCGCATGGATCGGCATGGGCATTGCCTTTGCCGCCGGAACAGCGCTTGTGATGGGACTTGTGCGCATGAGCGAAAGAAGGGCAACGTTTGTCTCCTCCGTCACCCATGAACTGCGCACGCCACTCACCACATTTCAGCTCTATAGCGATCTCCTGGCCTCCGGTATGGTGAAAGAAGAACAAAAGAAAAACCTCTATTATGAAACACTCCGCCGCGAAGCAGATCGCCTCGGCCATCTCGTGGAAAATGTTCTCGCCTTTGCCAAAGTAGAACGTGGCTCCGCTCGTGGAGGGAAAAAACTCTGCCAATGGAATGATTTTCTCCCTACCATTCTCGAACGCATGCAACAGCGCTTACATCAAGCGAACCTTCAGCTTGAGACGGACTTCGCAGATCTGATTATGGAACAAAAGATCCACACTGATCCGGTGGCACTGGAACACATCCTCTTCAATCTCGCCGATAACTCAGCCAAATACGCTCACCCCCATTCCTCAGCGAAAGTCATTCTTGCGATCACACAAAATCCGAAAAACTGGACAATCACACTTCGGGATTTTGGCCCTGGAATTGAAAAATCGGAGCGACATCATATTTTTCGCGCATTCCAAAAATCGAAAACCGCCAATGACTCATGCAAATCGGGGGTGGGGCTAGGATTATCTTTATCAAGACGCCTCGCCAAGTCCATCAACGCAACATTGACCTATGATTCCTCAAATCCACAAGGGGCGATGTTTATACTCAAAAGCCCTGTTTGAATCAAACAAGGCTTTTTTCTATTGGGTTATGTGAATGAATTACGCGGCGATTTCGTAGTACTCCGCGATTTTTGTAAAGATTCGATCGCGTCTTTCTCTAGCCTTATCGACGTCTTTGGTCTTTAAGGAAAACCTCATCCGCTCCGATGTAGCGTCTGGCTTATGCACGGTGACATGGCACCACCAGATTCCGCGGTTGTTCCAAAGATGATGATTGGAATTTTCATCATTTATTTTCATCACGATTTTAGCGCTTTTTTTCATGCGAAGCACAATTTATTCACTAGGAACGAAATTCACAATAAAAATTATCAAAAAAGTAGTACAGAGTCGAAATAAAGTACAGATTTTAGACAGGTATGATTTAAGGAAATACCAAGAAATTACGAAGAATCGAATAGGATTTTTGCGCCATATGATCATACGAACCTTAGATCTAAGGGAAATCACGCGAATACAAATCCTGTACTATTTCGCTAACAAAAATCAACCACCTTACACCTCCTATATTCCGATACTCCATCAGTAGCATCGCAGTCATGGAAAAAAGCGGTGCGAGACCTCGATCAAATATCTGCTAGAGCGGAAGTAAACGCATTGAGCAGAACTTGCAGATCTTCGCAGCCAGCACTTACGCGAATTAAATGTGCAGGAACGCCACAACCCTCCGCCCAGTCGAGTTCACGATAATGCGCGAGCTGAACATACGGACTCACGAGAGTAAACGGAGTGCCGAAACTTGGCCCCTTGCATAAAGGAAGGGCATCGTAAAATTTCTGGGTCTTCTTTGCGGATTTTAGAGTGAACGAAAACAGCCCACCAAATCCACCCTGCGGGTTGCGAATTTTATCATATTCGCTCCGGCAAGTTACAGACGGATGCCAAACAGAGTCAACGGCTTGGTGTGCTTGCAGCAGATTAACGAGCGCCAGCGCATTTTCATTCGCTTTAGTGCGCAATCCCACTCCCTCCTGCAGGTTCTGAATTAACGCCAAACTATCACCCGCATAAAGGGGCGCGCACTCTGCCACCTCGCCCGCTAAAGCGACGGCAAAATCAGCATGAAAGGCACTATTCGCCCGCACACAGGCCATGCCAGCCATCACATTTCCTTTGGCACTATACCATTTGGTTAGACTCGTGGTCATAACATCGGCATAAGCCATCACATTCACGTCACCCGGAATGGCAACACTCGTATCCACAATCAACGGCGTAGCACCATCACGACAAGCCGAAGCGACCTTTTCTAGATCCACTGTGCGGAGCAAGGGGTTACTTGGAATTTCAACAAACACCGCAGCAAATTCACCTTGCCGCACTCGTCTCAACGCTTCATCGAATGACTCACCAGCTCCCTCTGCGAGAAACACTACGCCATTGCCAAACATTTCTTGGATTTTTAAGCTATCGACGTAGGGAAATTCAATTTGCAGCGTCTTTTTCCCCATCCGCAGACCAGGCAAACTACGTAATACGGCCGTACACGCGGCCATGCCACTCGCAAAAATGAAGACTTGCTCAGGAGCGACACCAGCAAGGCGTGATAATCGCGAGCGGAGAATTTTGAATCGCCCGGACGTGATTGGCTGCGCGTCAAGATAATCAATCGCTTGCCTACTGCTAACCACCTCGCCACTGAAGCGCCAATAATCTAAAGCAGCCGAATACGCTTTTTCTGGGACGACAAGTGCCTGCAACCCATGATAGCTGGCAATTCTTGCGGCGACCTCACAGCGGCGCTCCACGAAACGCTGCGCCCGTTGTGCCGAGACTCGCGTAGGAAATATTACCAACTTTTCCCCCTCCGATGCCACTTCTCGCTGCGCTACTTCAAATAAGCGCTCAACACTGGGATGACGAAAAAAACGCGGATATCCGACACGCATTTTGCGCAAAACACGCTCACGACCCTCTTCATAATCAATGATCGATTTCCATGTGGGCAAACAAACTGACACCGCGTGTAAATCATCAGGTAAAGGCACGCCGAGATCAATCTCCTGCCAAGCTGGATCCAAAAGCAAATTTCGCATCGGGAAGAAATTGATAGTATTCCTGCCAGTCAAAAACAAGAAAATTCTTCCCTCTTGAAAAAGAGAAAGCACTTGGCATTATAGCAATTTCTCCCTACAATTGGCAGCAGCGCTTTTTTTTGCCAAAAATCAATTATGCCACTTATTATCGATCCAACGATGATTCCTGAAGAAGGAATGACACTTCAAGGCGAGCTTGCAGCTGATATTTTCGCATTCCCTACTCATGACGAAGCTGTTCCCGTTAGCCCGTTACATTACCACATCCTTGCCCAGCGCTTTGGCAGTGAACTTTTACTAACCGGATGTTTGAGTGCCACCTTCGAACTCACTTGCGTGGTCACCATGCAGAGATTTCTCCAAACGATTCGCCTAGAACGTGCCGCAATTGCAGTGGAACTGGAAACGGAACAAGCTCTCGATATTTCAGACTACTTGCGTGAAGAGATCGTCATCGAGATGCCAAATGACCCTCGCTGCGACGAAGGAGACGTGCCAATGGAATGTAAAATAAATTCTTTGCATTTAATTCTGGACAAAACCCCAGAAACTGATGCAGACTCCTCGCCCCCGCTCGCCGGGGATCACCGCTGGTCGGCTCTGGATGCCCTCCACAATCGCAACGATAACATCTAAACTACACCTTACTGCCATGGCCGTACCTAAACGCCGTCAATCGAAAAGCCGTCAAAAAATGCGCCGCGGAGCAAAACGCTGGCAAGCACCGATCTTGAATAAGTGCCCTGAATGCGGAAGCACCGTTCTTTCTCACATCGCATGCCCAAGCTGCGGCTATTACAAGGGCCGCAAAGTTCTTGTGGTGAACGATCTGTAATCTTTAAAAACACCACACAAGCAAAGTTCATACTTTGCCAACTACCACCACATCGCTAGTGTGGTGGTTTTTTTGCTTGTTTGATCCAATTGTGTTAAGCACGAGATAAAAACCTCATTGCCGTGCAAACGACGCGAACTCTCTTCTCGGAAAAACCTTAAAACTCGGTCTTCATTTTATGCTCTAACGCCGCTTTGACGAATCCCGAAAATAGCGGATGCGGATGATTTGGCTTCGACTTAAACTCGGGATGGTATTGGCAAGCGATGTAAAACGGATGGGAAGGGATTTCGATAATTTCGACCAAACCTTCTTTTGCGCTAACAGCACTGATGCAAAGCCCTTTTTCCTGCAATTGCTCTTGGTAATCGCTATTGAATTCGTAGCGATGACGATGGCGTTCTTGAATGCGTTCCGCGCCTTTGTAAAGTTGTGAAGCAAGCGTGCCGGCAAATAGGATAGATTCGCATGATCCGAGGCGCATGTTATTGCCCATGCCAGAGATTTTTTTCTGCTCTTCTTGGATGCTGACCACAGGATGAGGCGTATCTTGGTTGAACTCAGCAGAATTCGCCCCTTTTAAGCCGCAAACATTTCGCGCAAACTCAATGGTGGCAATCTGCATGCCGAGGCAAATGCCGAAGTAAGGAATTTTTTGCGTGCGCGCATACTTGGCTGCAAGGATTTTCCCTTCAATGCCGCGGTCACCAAAGCCACCAGGAACAAGAATGCCGTTTACGTGGCCGATTTTTTCCGCCGTGTTGCTGTCTAACACATCTTCGGTATCGATCCTGACAATGTTCACTTTCGTATCGTGAGCGGCACCTGCATGGATGAGAGATTCGTAGATCGATTTATAAGCATCTTGCAAATCCGTGTATTTCCCCGCCACGGCAATGGTGATTTTATGCTTGGGATAAATCACGCGTTTTACGAATTGCTCCCACTCTTCTAACTCTGGAGCTGGTGTGTGACCAAGGCCGATTTTATCAACGACTAAGCGGTCGATTTTATCCCGACGCAAATCAAGCGGACATTCGTAAATGCTATGCGCCACATCGCGGAAGGCGACGACATGCTTGCGCTCTACGTTGCAGAACATGGCAATTTTCCTACGATTGTCTTCATCCAAATCTGCCTCTGTTCGGCAAATCACAATATCCGGTTGAATTCCCAACTCGCGTAATTTCGCCACCGATTGCTGCGTGGGCTTCGTTTTCACTTCGCCTGCCGCCTTGATGTAGGGAAGCAAGGTCACGTGAATGAAGCAGACATTTTCTTTGCCGACTTCTAATGCAAATTGCCGCAAGGCTTCGATGAATAACAGTCCTTCCATGTCGCCTACTGTGCCGCCGATCTCGGTCATCAACACATCTACATCGGGATTGTTTTTACTCACTTCATAAATGCGCTCTTTAATTTCATCGGTCACATGAGGGATAAATTGCACGGTTTTTCCTAAGTATTTCCCATCGCGCTCTTTTTTGATCACGGAATCGAAGACTTGACCCGATGTTAAATTGTTCATGCGGGAAAGCACTCCGGAGGTAAATCGTTCGTAGTGACCTAGGTCGAGGTCTGTCTCCGCACCATCATCCAACACATAGACTTCACCATGTTGAAACGGCGACATGGTGCCAGGATCCACGTTTAAATACGGATCAAACTTTTGCATGAGCACCTTTAATCCGCGTTGTTCTAACAAGGTGCCGATCGAAGCCGCAGCCAAACCTTTTCCGAGAGAAGAAACAACGCCGCCAGTGACAAAAATGTATTTCATAGTGATTTGAGTAAAGTGTGAGATTAATGGGAAGTTTGTTGTAAAAGGATGGATTCTATGGCGATTGCTTGCTCGGGAGTATCCACACCGGGAGATGTGTCATGTGTGAGCAAAACCTTAATGGATGCGCCATTTTCCAAAGCGCGAAGTTGCTCAAGAGATTCTGCCGTTTCGAGTGGTGATGGCGGCCATGTGACGTATCGCTCTAAAAACTCGCGGCGATAGGCGTAAATTCCCTTATGTCGCAAAACGGACAATCCCTCCACAGCATTGCGAAAATAGGGCAGGGGAGAGCGAGAGAAATACAGTGCTCGTCCATCAAGCGCGATGACCACTTTGACCACATTCGGATCCTGCACTGCATCGTCCGCAGGCGATAAAGGATTCGCTGCCGTTGCCATATCCAGGGTCGGATTCGCCGCCATCGTTTGCGCTAGTTCATCCACTAAATCAGGATCTATCAACGGTTCATCGCCCTGAATGTTGATGATGTGGGTTGCCTCTGGAATCTGTTTCACGGCTTCTGCGATGCGATCTGTGCCAGTCGGATGCTCGCTGCTCGTCATCAGAACCCGCGCCCCAAATGCCTCTGCGGCCTGGAAAATCCGCTCGTCATCCGTAGCAATCACCACAGCATCGAGCATTTTACATTCCATGCAACGCTCCCAAACATGCTGCAACAACGGCTTCCCCGCAATCACATGCAGGGGTTTTCCTGGGAATCGCGTCGATCCCCAACGTGCGGGTAAAATTCCTGCGATATGCGTTTTTTGATCAGACATGTGTTGCAGTGTCGGGTAACTCGTAAATGACTCCTTGGCAAGTCCTATCATTCGTTCCTGAAAGATCCTTCGATTTACGAAATAAAATCGCCACAAAAACTGTCACGAGCGTTCCACACATGATCCGCCAAGTAAACGAAATCGTAGGCAGCCAAGGGGGAGCAAAAAAGGGTCTTTGCGCATTGTAATGCTGTGAGATTTCTGGAATTTCCTCCACGGAGATCCTCGCTTTTTTGGCTAAAAGCTCCCAATCTAACTCCTCCAAACGCGGTTTATTTTGTCCCTCAGCAACGGCGCTCATCATTTTCACCTGTGTTCTAAAGCGCGCTTCTTTATCATGAAAAATATCGTAAATGTCATTGTGTGCACCACTTAAAAATAAAGTAACGAACAAGCCGCAAACCATAGCCAGCGCGTTGCCACGGCAAGTCCCGCGCGTTTTTGTTAGCATTCCTACTAAAAAGATTCCCAGCAATGAGCCATAGGTATAACCGAACGATCCGAGCACGATAGGAATAATGCGTAGCTCAGGATTCTTGAGTTTGATCAATGCAGTCATGACCCCAATCCCGGCTAAGATCACGGAAAAAACCACCGTCGCCCAGCGCGCCGCCCGCATTTGCTCCTCAGATGTCGCCCGCGGTTTCCAAAGCCCCACATACCAATCCTTCGTAAACGTCGTCGCCAGCGCATTCAAGGCCGTGGACAACGAGCCCATCGCCGTAGCAAAGAGACCAGCGGCAATCAATCCACGCAAACCCGGAGCTAAATCATGCAACATAAACCACGCAAAGACATCATTCGTCGGCGCATTCACAGGGTGAATCTGATAAAATCGGAAAATCAAAATTCCAATCGCCAAGAACCCCAACACCACTGGCAAATCGATCAAACCCGATAAAATCACCGAAATCTGCCCCCGCTTCGCATCCTTCGAGGTCAGCATGCGCTGCACCATATCCTGATCCGTGCCGTGCGTCGCCAATGTCGTAAAAATCGACCCCAATAACGCGGCCCAAATCGTATATTCCTGCTCTAAAATATTTTTCAGATTTACCCCAAACGAAGCGTCCTTTTTCAATCCCCAATCCACAAATGTCGGCTGCTTCACCGAACTCCAAAATCCACCCCACCCTCCTGTTTGCCCCAGCAACCAGAAAAACACATAAAATGCTGCGCCAAACATCAGCGTCACTTGAATCATATCTGTCCACACCACCGCTTTGATCCCGCCCATCGTGGTATAAAGAGCCGTCAAAAACGTCAAAATCACCACCGCCACCACATAAATCACCAGCTCGTGGCTAAACCGTGCATCCGCCGCCAAGCTCTGAAACTCTGGATGCATCATTTCCCAGAACAGCACCAAAAGAATCGCCGCCACAAAAATCCGCGACCCACTCGCTAACGAACGCGTTAACAAAAAAACAAATGACGCCATGCGCCGCGTCAATCTCCCAAACCGAATCTCTAAAAACTCGTAAATGCTGACTACCGAATATTTGTAAAACGGCTTGATAAAAATCGCCGCCACTAACAACCGCGCAATAATCGTCCCAATCACCAACTGCGCATACACAAAATTCCTCTTCGCAAACCCCTCCCCTGGCGTCCCTAAAAACGTCCCCGCAGAAATTTCCGACGCTAATATCGATGCCACCACCGCCCACCACGGCATGGAGCGATCCCCCAAGGCGTAACTTTCCATCGTCTTCTGACCGCGTGACGCCCAAAGCCCAATTCCAATGATCAATGCGAAATAAACTCCAATGATCAAAAAATCCAAGCCATACTCTCCCATGCGCCCGATCATGCCTCGAATCGCCATTCAAATTCAAGCGAATCAGCACTCATTTTTGGATTTTCCTTATTCTATAAAGTTTTTAGGAAGCACTCCGAAAAAATATCAAGAGAAGTTAAAAATCAGGAAAAAACTTTTTTGACAAAATTGTCACCGTGGAACGCCCGTGAAACGCGGAAAGCCGCTTCGCCTATTTTGCTTGAGCAATTTTTTCATTTTTTCTGATCATTTATCGATTACAAATCCCCTCGCCGCACGTGACTCGCACACTCATCAGATTCACGCTCACGGCCAGAAATTTTTTTTAAAAAAATCACCAAATGCATTCCTCGGACAACGCCAATATCGATCAACCTGAAACCACGAATCTAGACCGCTTAACCCAATGGAATCTCGTTCAATCCAACCTCCAAAAATCCCTCAGCGCGGATGCCTATCAACGCTGGTTCCGTAGCAGCAGCCTCATCGACATCGATGACAACCGCGTCACCGTTGGCGTGCCGAATGACATTCACCTCGTATGGATCGAGACAAACTACTTAATCGAACTCTCCGAAGCATGCAGTGAAGTATTTGGCAGTCGTGAGATTAAGCTCAACGTCTGCGAAACAGAATGCTCAGAGCCTGCTACGCCCCCTACAAAATACTTCAGCGAATCTGATTCGCCTGCCCCAGAAGCAACGCCCAATAGTTTTGAAAAACGCCTAAAACACTCCAGCCTCAATCCCGCCTTTAGCTTTAGCCGCTTCGTCGTTGGCAGCAACAGCGAGTTCGCCCATGCTGCCTGCACCGCTGTCGCGAAAAATAAAACCATCAGCTACAATCCGCTTTTCATCCACGGCGGCCCGGGGCTCGGCAAGACGCACCTCATGCAAGCCATCGGTCAAGAATGGCTGCGCACCAAACCAAATGCCCGCGTTGTTTTCCTCACTTGCGAAAAATTTACCAACGAATTCATCGATGCCGTGCGCAAAGGCGATCTCGAAAAATTTCGCAAACGCTACCGCACTGCCGAACTCATGCTCATCGACGACGTGCAATTCATCGCCGGCAAAGAACGCTCCCAAGAAGAATTTTTCCATACCTTCAACACCTTACTCGGCGGGCAATGCCAAGTCGTTCTCACCTGCGATCGCCCTGCCTGCGAAATCAAATCCCTTGAACCTCGCTTAATCTCGCGTTTCGAGTGCGGTCTCACCGTAGAATTGCAAGTTCCGCTCGAAGAAACTCGCACTGCCATTCTTCGCCGGAAAATGGACGAATGGAAGGTAAAGCTCGACGATAAAATCATCACGTTCCTCGCCCATAATATCCGCAACAACGTGCGCCGCCTCGAAGGTGCGCTCATGCGCATCGCTACCTATGCCTCACTCGCAGGTGATTCCATCCCGATGGAAAAAGTGGAATACCTTCTTCGTGATATTCTGCGCGAGGAGGCAACTCGCGTCGTCACCATCGATTCCATTCAAAAAGCTGTTGCTGAGCATTTCGACCTGCGGCTCGCCGATATGACGAGCCGCCGCCGCCCAGCCAGCGTCGCCTACCCACGTCAAATCGCCATGTATCTTAGCCGTAATATGACGAAAAGTTCTCTCATGGATATTGGTGAGGCCTTTGGCGGTCGCGATCACGGCACCGTCATCCACGCTTGCAAAAAACTCAGCGATATGATGAGCAAAGACAACTCCATCAAAGAACTCGTCGCCAAACTCGAAGCGAATCTTCAACGCTGAACACCGCAGTCTTCATCGTTTCCTTCGCCTCATTGTTTTCCATCAATCGAGGCGAAAATCCTTTGACACTCACTCCACGCCGTGCAGGATTTTCTGCGACATGCACGATCCTAGAATTGACCACCTCGCCAAGCAACTCGTCCGATATTCCTGCGCTCTGAAAAAGGGCGAAAAAATCCTCATCGATCTCCACGATGTCCCAGAAAGCATCGGGCTAGCCCTCATTCGCGAGTCCAGAGCCGTCGGGGGCATCCCGATCGTGCGAATGCATAACAGCCGCATCACCCGCGAAATGCTCTTCGGCGCCACCGAGCCGCAATACGACTTCATCGCCCGTCATCAATTGGCAGAAATGCAGGAAATCCAAGCCTACATCGCCATTCGCGGTACTAACAACATCGCCGAGACGAGCGATGTCCCAGCGAAAAATATGGCACTCGCCATGGGCAAACTCCGCCCCGTCACCGACCATCGCGTGAAAAAATCCAAATGGGTCGTCCTGCGCTGGCCCTCACCTTCGATGGCGCAACAAGCAGGCATGAGCACACAAACTTTCGAGGACTTTTACTTCGATTGCTGCCTACTGGACTACAAAGCCCTCCAACCCGCGATGAAGTCTCTGCAAAAAATCATGAACAAGACCGATCAAGTTCATATCAAAGGCCCCGGCACCGACCTCCGCTTTTCGCTCAAAGGCATCAATTCCCTCGTCAGTTGCGGCGAACGCAATATCCCCGATGGCGAAGTCTTTTCCGCTCCAGTCAAGGACAGCGTCGAGGGCGTGATTCGCTACAACGCGCCGACCATTTACCAAGGCATTCCCTTCGACAACATCGAGCTCACCTTTGAAAAAGGCAAAATCATCAAAGCTACTTGCGACGGTAAAAACAAAGAACTCAACAAAATCCTCGATGCCGACGAAGGTGCGCGCTACATCGGCGAGTTCGCCCTCGGCGTTCATCCGAAAATCCGCCACGCCATGCGCGACATTCTCTTTGATGAAAAAATCGCTGGCTCCTTCCACTTTACTCCCGGCCAAGCCTACGAAGAAGCCGACAACGGCAACCGCTCCCAAGTCCACTGGGACATGGTATCCATCCAACGCAAGGACTACGGCGGCGGCGAAATCTGGTTCGATGGCAAACTCATCCGCCAAGACGGGATCTTCCTTCCTCCAGCCCTCGCGGCACTCAATGGATGAAGTTTTTCTTCCTACTCATCTGTCTCTTCATCGCGCTGCCCTGCTCAGGGCAGCAACGTGCTCCATCGTCGGCAAATTCCACCGATAATCCTCCGCCCATCCCCCGCGAGTTTCGTGCTGCGTGGTGCGCCATAGTCTATAACATCGATTGGCCCAGCCGCGCCGGCCTTGCCGCCGCCACCCAGCAAGCGGAACTCGTCGCCATACTCGACACCATGGCATCCCTAAACATGAACGCCTTGATCTTCCAAGTGCGTCCCGAAAGCGATGCCGCTTACGCAGGGTCCACCGAACCATGGTCGGCATGGCTCACGGGAAAAATGGGCAGCCATCCTGGCTACGATCCGCTCGCCTTTTGCCTTCGCGAGGCGCACCAACGCGGCATAGAAGTCCACGCCTGGTTCAATCCTTTCCGTGCTCTCGCTAACGCCAGCAAACCTGCCGCCGCCACCCACATCTCCCGCACCCATCCACAGCTCACCACTCGCTACGCCGATTCTCTGTGGTGCGATCCCAGCCACGCCGCCACACGCCAACGTGCCCTCGCCGCCATGCACGATGTCACCAAACGCTACCCCGTGGATGGAATTCACATCGACGACTATTTTTACCCCTATCCGAAAAACGGCCAAGCATTTCCCGATGGTAAAACCACCGTCCAACGCCGCGCCATTGTTGATGCCTTCGTCAGCGAAATGTATTCCTCTTTGAAAAAAATCAAACCTACCCTGCGCGTCGGTATTAGCCCCTTCGGCATCTGGCAACCCGGCGTGCCCACTGGCACCACCGCCCAACTCAACGCCTACGAAGACCTCTCCTGCGATGCCCGAAAATGGCTCGCCAACGGTTGGTGCGACTACATGGCACCACAACTCTATTGGCGCATCGACGGCCCACAATCCTACTCCCTCCTCCTCCCCTGGTGGCGAGCCCAAGGCACCCGCCCCGTTTGGCCAGGCATTGCTACTTCCCGCATCAAAAGCGCCGATGATCCATCCCGCCCTGCCAGCGAGATCATCCAACAAATCGAAATCAGCCGCAGCAGCAAAACACCTTCTTTCATCTACCCACAAGGCCACATTCATTGGAGCGTCAAAGCCATTATGCAAAACACCGATGGCATCGCCACCAAGCTCCGCGCTCTTTACCTCAGCCCCGCCCTGCCGCCGCCCATGCCATGGGCAGGCACAGCCACCCCGCCGCCTATCACTTTCCAAGTCCAGCGCCAGACCTCAAATATCCTCATCCGCCTCGGAAAAACCGACCCCACCATCACCAAGATCGTCATGCAGACCCGCAGTAAGGGCCAATGGAAAACCGAGAAAATTACCAACCCACAAAGTTTTCCCATCAGCATCCCCGCCGCCGATACCATCGCCCTCACTCCCGTCAACGCCTTCGGACATACCGGCACGCCACAAGTAAAATCTCTCAACAAGTAATCTCACCAACACCATGAAACTCCAACAACTCGCCCGCGAGCACAACCTCCTCTCCACCTCCAGCGCCATCCTCGGCTGGGATCAAGAAACCTACATGCCAGAGAAAGCCGCCGCTTTCCGCGCGGATCAACTCGCCCTCCTCAGCGCCCGCGCCCACGAACTCGCTACCTCGCCCGCATGGGCTGCGGCACTGGAGGAAGCAGAAAAAATCACCAATTCTACTGCCCCCACCGAACTCGCCGAAATCACCGAGGCCCGACGACTCTTCGACCTCGCCACCAAGCTCCCCACCGAACTCGTTGCCGAAGAAGCCCACACCAGTGCCCTCGCCAAACACGCCTGGCAACGCGCCCGCCAGGAAAACGACTTCTTCTATTTCGCCCCGCACCTCGAGGCACTTGTCGCCATCGCCAAACGCAAGGCCGAACTGCTCGGCTACCGTGACGAACCCTACGATGCCCTGCTCTCCTCCTGCGAGCGTGGTGCCACTACCGCGGCCATCGGCACACTCTTCGACTCGCTCGCCCAACCGATCGCCCAAATCGCCAAAATCGCCGTCACCCACTCCACGCAAAATTACGTCCCGCTCCCCGCTGGGCCCTACCCCATCGCCGCGCAAGAAACCCTTAATGCCGAGATTGCCGCCAGCATCGGCTTTGACTTCCACGCCGGTCGCATCGATGCTACTGCCCATCCCTTCTGCACCACCCTGGGCCCGAGCGATGTCCGACTCACCACTCGCTACCTCGAAGATGACTTTACCTCATCTCTCTTTAGCGTCCTCCACGAGGCCGGCCACGGGCTTTACGAACTCGGCCTCCCTAGCCACTCCCCGGGCATGCCTTCCAGCTTTGCCGTCTCGCTCGGCATCCACGAATCCCAATCCCGACTATGGGAAAACCACATCGGACGCTCGCTACCCTTCTGGGAAAAATGGTACCCCCGCACTCAGGAACTTTTCCCCCAACTCCGCCACCACTCCCTCGCCGACTTCCTCACTCACATCCGCCGCGCCCAGTACGACTTCATTCGTGTCGAGTCCGATGAAGCCACCTACGATCTCCACATTCTCCTGCGCTTTCACCTCGAACGCCGCATTTTCCGTAACGAACTCGCCATCGCCGATCTCCCCACCGCATGGAACGACACCTTTGAGCAATTTTTTGGCATTCGTCCGCCCAACGACGCGCAAGGCTGCCTGCAGGACATTCACTGGTCGCTCGGCTCCTTCGGCTACTTCCCCACCTACACCTTAGGCAACCTCAATGCATCTCAATTGATGCACGCCTTCACCGTCCTGCCCGAGCATGAAAGAGCCGTAGCCCAAGCCGACTACACCACCCTCCTCCCTTGGTTGCGGAATAACATCCACCAACACGGCTCCCTTCTCACACCCGCTACCCTCATCCACCAAGCTACTGGCCAAGCGCCCAGCAGTAATTACCATCTCGACTACCTAAAAAAACGCTACAATCCGTTATAACTCGGTCTTTCCTACGCGGAATGCTCCATCATCCCCATCCACGAAAAATGTCGATCACACAGAGTTGACACTTTCTCCTTTCCTTACAGCACTTCTTGCAGCACATTTTCTTTACCATGCCAACATTTGTAGAACAGTTATCCGAAGACATCAAAAACGCCATGCGCGCAAAAGATACCGTGGCTCTTAATACTTTACGTGCATTAAAAACCGCGCTGACGAATGCCTCGATTGAGAAAGGCGGTCTTGGCACGCCATTAGACGATGCCGAGTGCCTTGCCATCGTTCGTCGTCAAGTCAAACAACGCCAAGACTCTATCATGCAATTTGAAAAAGCAGCGCGGGCGGAACTTGCTGATAACGAAAAGGCGGAAATCGTCATCCTCGAAAAATACCTGCCTGCCGCACTGAGTGAGGAAGAATTGTCCGCACTCCTCGAGCAAGCTGTCACCGATACCGCCGCCGCTAGCAAAGCCGACATGGGCAAACTCATCAAACGCATGCAAGAACTCTGCGATGGTCGTGCCGACGGACGAACCATTTCCGCTGCCGTCGCCAAACGCTTGAACTGATTTTCCGTATGCTCCTCGTTTCATGGAACGTCAATGGCATTCGCGCCACTCTCGGCAAGGGACTTGAGGAGTTTGTCGTTCAACACGCGCCCGATATCCTCTGTTTGCAAGAAACCAAAGCGCGTGAGGAACAGGTCGATCTGCCACTCGCTTTTGGTGCCTACTCGCGCTACTGGAACTCAGCAGTAAAGCCCGGTTACTCTGGCACTGCCATCTTCAGTAAGGTGCCGCCGATCACCGTTCGCAGTGGCATGGGCATTCCGGAACACGATCAAGAAGGCCGCGTCATCACGGCAGAATATGCCGATTTTACATTGGTTACCGTTTACACTCCGAATTCCCAGGACGAACTCAGGCGCCTGCCGTATCGCATGCAATGGGATACCGATTTCTTGCAATATCTAAAACAAACCGAGCAAGATTTCGGGAAGCCTGTAATTTTTTGCGGCGACCTCAATGTTTCGCATCAAGAAATCGATCTCGCCCGGCCCAAAGAAAACCGCCGCAACGCTGGGTTTTCTGATGAAGAACGCCAAGGATTCTCCAAGATTCTTGATGCCGGCTTCACCGACAGTTTTCGCCACCTTTTTCCCGAAAAAACGGGTGCCTATTCATGGTGGTCCTACCGTGGTGGTGCGCGCGCTCGTAACGTTGGATGGCGTCTCGATTATTTCTGCCTATCCTCCTCGATGCGCGAAAAAATCGCCGATGCGGAAATTCTGGCACAAGTCACCGGCTCCGATCACTGCCCCGTTTCACTCAAAGTAACGATCTAATACAAGGTAAATGCGGAGTCGCAACACCGTAGGCAGATCTTGATGATGATTTTGTTTAAAAATCAAAAAAAATGTTGCTTGCGGACGATTGTGTATTTACTATGAATGCATCGCGCATTTGTTTGATGCTGTGATACATAAAAATGTTTTGAATCGAGATTTCATCGTATGAAAAATAACAAGAAGCAAAAAAACAGCACCAATCTTGGTTTTACTCTGATTATCACCATTACCATGATGGTGCTGTTATCATTGATCGCAGTAGGATTTTTGTCGCTTTCTACGATCACAATACGGGCAAGCTCTACTTCGTCAGCCATGCGAGAGGCGCAGCATAATGCGAAAATGGCAATGATTCTCGCCTTGGGCGATTTGCAAGCACACCTTGGACCAGATCAGCGAATCTCTGCCACAGCAAACATAGCAGGCTCTGCCACGGGTGATGAGTTAGCGCCGGGCGCCGCGCCACAAAATAATAATAGTGTTACGCAAAGACCTAAGGGTCTTACTTCGGTGCAAAATGGCACTCGATACTGGACAGGAGTATTCACGAACCGCTCGTCGCCAGATTTGATTTATACCGAGACTCCAACACCAACTCTTCAACAGTGGTTAGTGAGTGGGAATCGTCTTCTCTCTGCAAGCGGACCCAATATTACTCCTGCCTCTGCTCGATGCGTCGTAAGTGCCAACGGCCAAGTCTCCGATCAGAAAAGTGCTGTTGTTTTAGTCGGTAACAATAGCGTGAGGAATAGTACGCAATATGTGGCAGTGCCCCTATTAACAATAGGAACAGCCGGGAATACGACAGGTCGCTATGGCTACTGGATTGGCGACGAAGGTGTGAAGTCGATCGTAAACCGACCAAATACTTCATTACCCAACACAAGCTATGCTTCGATTCAATCCACTCGTCGTGGATGGGAAACCGTTACCGGGCTTGCGAACTACCCTGTGCCTTCGGGCAATACCAATCAATTAGGAAAAATCGGTTCACTGGAAAGCATGGAATTGCTTCTGAACAATAGTGCGATTGGCTTAGATGTCTTTCATTCAGCAACCGTAAATTCGATGGGCGTTGTTGCTGATACCCGAAACGGTGGATTGCGAATTGATTTAAATCATATTTTTCGTAATGGTCTGCCGAATGCAGCTCCCGCAGAGTATGCGACGATTCTAAATTACCCTACCGCAGAAGGAAATATTATACCTAGAAACATCGCCTCAGGAATGCTTGCTCCACGTTGGGCTAGCATGGTTGACTTTTTCCAACGGACGAATCAGTTGAAAAGCGGGGCTCTGACTGTGCGCGGTGCTACCACGAGGGCTCCGAGCATCAGACTATTTCCGAGCATAGAGCCAAGTGGGAATAATCTCCTTGGATACACGCAAGGCAGCATTTCTCCCTTGATTACCGATTTTCGCCTTTTGTTTGGAGTGCGTTTTCGCGTGCAGGGCACAACATTTCGACTGAATCCTTGCGGCAAAATTGCGGTAACACTTGCCAACCCTTATTCTGTGCCATTGCGGTGGGATAACAGCCTCGATTTAGAAGTGATTGATACAACTCCCCGCACGAATTCGGGATATCAGCCTTCTTGTATTTGGCAACATCAACAAGCGAGATTTATCAATCGTGCCAATCCATCCGTGTTTGGAAACACATTGTTTCGTATTCCCACTGGCAGCTTGGCTCCTGGAGAGGCTCGCGCTTACACCATTTCGGGGAATTTCATTCGTCCCGTAAACAGCGTCGCAACAGTAGTAGCGACGATGGCACCAGTCTCCTTCGGATTAGCAAATTTTGAGCAATGTGTGGAGATGGAAACAAGTTCACAACTCAATGTCCCATCTGGTTCGGCAACTCTACCATATGATGTTCGAGAATCATGGCAGACCACAAGTGCTACTGTCGAATTGCGATTAGCGGGTTCTTCGGCAAGTAATATTTTACGCCGTATCGAACGATTGGAACTAGATAATGGCTACTTTAGTCCCAACACAAGACGTTTTAATGCAAACGACATTACGAGCAACCAAGGTCCTGTGCCGATGATGCTGTATAGTTATCAACTTAGCCAGCCGGGTGGTCAATACCAGTTAGAGATGCCGAATTATTATGAAATCGGTCAACGCGGATCAACACTGCGTACATTCATGGATTTTAACTTACAGGCCACTGAATTTTCTAAACCCATTGCCTGCTACACACCTCCACCGTATTTTATGATCACCAATAACAGTTTTGCCGCATTAGGTCCAAATAGCCCGGGTGGAGATACTGGTTCACAATTTACGAAAAATATGGCCATCAATCCTGCTCCTTGGGGATATTCTCAGCTAGGTTCTCCGCGAACGGTACTTTTTAGCGTGCCAGAAAATATTGTAAGTTTAGCGCAGTTTCAGCACGCTGACTTAACGGGCGATGATTCTGGTGGATCGATTGGTCATCAGCCCGGATATGCTTTCGCAAATTCGTATTCCACGCCCTTTGTTCAGCGTGCGAGATCGATGGAAATTGATAGCCGTTATGATCACGAACTCACCGGTTCCGGTGGAAGCGCAGTTTCGATTAATCGCAACTATTATGATATCTCCTATTTGTTAAACAATGCTTTATGGGATAGCTATTTCCTATCTACCATGATTTCCAGTGGTTCGGGCGAGCCGCAGAATCCGGCATTGATTCGTAGATACGCCAATCGACCGATTCCCAATAATCCGGGTGCAGCTGCGGCTGAAATGATGATTATGGGAGCATTCAACTTTAATAGTACTGACAAAAATGCGTGGAAAGCATTCTTTGCCAGCAATCGCTTTTTCCGTCATCGTGCCGATACCACTACCAATCCGAATGTCGCATTTCCTCGTTCTTTGGAGCAACTTGAAACGGCACTAGCGAAACCTTCTGGGATTGATAAAGATTCCTATGCAGGCTACCGCCGCCTCACCGACAATGAGCTTGAATTATTGGCTCAGGAAATGGTGCGGCAAGTGAGAACACGTGGGCCATTTTTGTCTCTTGGTCATTTTATCAACCGATCACTCGTTGCCCCTGCAAGTGGAAATACGGCAAACAATGCGGCAGGTCGTTCCGGGCCATTGCAAAATGCTCTCGATGAGAGCGGTTGCAATATCAATCATGCGCGCAACCGCAACGCATTTGCAAACTTAACGGCTGCAAGCGATGCGATGTCTGTGCCAAATCGTGAAAATGCACCCCGTGCCGACCTTGAAGGTGGAGACAGAGACGGCCACCCTGGTGGACCAGATTGGTCAACAACATCGCGGGATAACAATTTCGGCACGATGGGCAGTATTTATGCCGATCGGAATCTACTGGACACAGACTTAAGGCCTGAACAAGGATTTCGTTCTACTGCCATTCCCGGCTGGATGACTCAGGCAGATGTGTTGCAAGTGATTGGTTCATCGATTAGTGCTCGTTCTGACACATTCCGCATTCGTACTTACGGGGAATCGACAGATTCAGCAGGCAACCCCAAGGCGAGAGCATGGTGTGAGGCGATTGTACAGCGTCTTCCTGAATACGTTGATCCAACGAATGCCGCGACAGTTCGTGGCAATGCTCTAACCGTTATTAACAGAAATTATGGTCGTAAATTCAATATCGTTTCATTCCGTTGGCTTGGCTCAAATGAAATTTAAACTCATCAGTCTCTTTTGTTGCCTCTGTTGTATGCTTCATGCGCAAGAGGAAGATGTTACCATGAAAATCGACTTCGTGGCGTGGGGGAATACCATCCCAGGATTGAGCTTGAAACCCAATGACAAAGACGGTGCCATTACAGCCGAGGCTTTTCGATATACCACACCCATCAATTACAAAGGTAAGCAATTGATGGAAATTCATCAAGATACGAACATTAAAGTGGAAGATATAAAAATTTCTGATGAAGACAAATTACACGAGTCGAAACCTTTTATCGAGTCTGCTCAAACCGAGGAAGAAGCTGCGCCACAAACAGCATTAGGTAAGAAGCTCATGGAATTAAAGAAAGAGAAACCAACTCTCGTCGCATTGGTTCCGCTACCTACCTCGAGTCATTGCACCGTTTTACTTGCCCCCATTGGTAAAGGCCTATATCAAGGCTATGTTTTAGAGGATGATCCGAATAAACTACCGGCGGCAAATGTCCGCATCACCAATCTTAGTCCGCATCATATTTCTATGCAGTGTAACGCGTTGAATGCCAAAGAATTAAAACCCCGCGAGTCATTTATCGTGCCAGCGAAAGGTGGAGGCATTGTGTACCTACTCTCCTACTTAGAGAACAAAAAATGGGTGAAGCAGGAAAATAATATGCTGGCGGTAAAGCCAAACGAACAAGTGCAGCTAATTATTTTGCAAAGCGAGAACCAGTTTTTCCTATCGGGCGATGGCTCACGAAGTGGATTTTTGCAAGCCGTGCGCCTGATTAGAAAGCTCTGAATTATCTCAGTAACGATCGAAGAGAAAAAACTACTCTTCATCCTTATTTCTTGTGACATTCCAGCCGGCATCTCGGTCATCGCTTTGACGTAGGTGGTCTTCTTGCATGACTTTCCGCAAGGTTTCCATGTGTTCTTTCAACCGCGAAATGTAGAGCGACTCACGCGTGGGAATGCGGGACAGGTCTTCTAGCATTTGTCGATCATGGTCTTTGAAAATTTGTGCGGAGCGCACGGCTTGGTGAGCGGGCAAGCCTAAATCTCGGAGTGCCGCTACACCAAGATCGACGGCACTGCCCAGAGCCTCAAGGAACACATGGCGCACACCAGAGCGGACAAGCGCGTAGGCATGTTGCCGACTATGGGCACGGGCGAAGATCGTCAAATGCGGATGGTGCTTTTTCACTAATTCCACAATTGCCAGACTTTTTTCTTCATCCGCTAAGGTAATGACAATCGCCTTCGCCCGTGAAGCGCCAGCCGTGTGCAATAGATCCTCGCGCGTGGCATCGCCATAATAAGCTTTGACATCAAAACGGGCGAGCAATTCGATCTGGTCAGGGTCTGTTTCTAGCACCGTGCAGCCGACACCTTGATTCTTGAGCATGCGCCCAACGATATGGCCGAATCGACCAAATCCGACCAGAATCACCGGATGATCCGTAATCGGAATGTGATCAGGCTCGCGTTCTTGATGTGATCGGGCATTTTTTTTCGCGAGAAAGGGCTGGATGAATCTCTCGTTAAGGAGAAAAAGCGCGGGTGTAAATGCCATGCTAAGCGCAATGGTCGCAGTGACAGGGGCAGCAAAATGATTGCTAAAAACACCTGTAGTAATGCCGATGTTGATCAGCACAAAACAAAATTCCCCGCTTTGTGCGAGGCCGAGCCCGAAGGTGACGGCACTTCCCGATTCCAGACCAAACAGCCGTGCGAGGATGACTTGGATCATGCTTTTCACTAGGATCAGACCGATGACGCAACCCGCGATCATACCAGGGTTGGTCATCAATAGCCCGAAGTCAAGTCCAGCTCCCACGGTAATGAAAAAGAGTCCCAACAAAAGCCCTTTGAATGGTTCCAGATCTGTTTCCAATTGATGGCGGTATTCGCTATCGGCTAGAACTACGCCAGCGACAAAAGCACCGAGTGCGGGAGACAGCCCCACCGCCACCATCAGCAGGGTTATCCCAATGATGATGAGCAAGGTCAGCCCGGTAAATAATTCACGTAATCCAGTGCTCGCGACAATACGAAAGACGGGGCGTAGGGCAAAGCGACCTGCTAACACCACAGCGATGACTGCGCCAAGGGTGATCACCGCCCGTTGCCAACCACTGAGATGCGCCGTAATTCCACTGGCGTGTGCCGCACTCGCATTTTCTGGAGCCACGGTGGCGAGTAGCGGAAACAGAGCAATGATCAAAATGACGGACACATCTTGAAAAAGCAGAACGGAAAAGCTCGATTGCCCAGCACGAGTATTGAGCAATCGTTTTTCTGCCAAAACGGTCAGCACAATGGCGGTGCTACTCAAGGCGAGGGTTAAGCCGAGAGCGATGCAGGTTTTCCAATGGAAACCTAGCAGTAGGCCAATGCCTGCGACCGCCGCAGCCACGGCAAGCATTTGTGAACCTCCAAGACCTAAGATGGGCACTCTGAGTTTCCATAACAGCGCGGGACGTAGTTCCAGCCCGATTAAAAATAGCATCATCACCACACCGTATTCGGCGACGTGTAGCACATCAGCACCCGCACCAACCCAGCCACCGACTGATGGTCCGATGATGACTCCTGCGATCAAGTATCCCAGCACGGAGCCTAGACCGAATCGTTTAGCCAAGGGCACTGTGATGACTGCCGCGGCGAGGTAGATGAATATTTGCTGCAAGCTCATGATGAATCCTCAGTAAGCACGGAACGATATTTCTCTGCCGCTACGGCGATTGCTTTATCGTCCCAATCCAAGACCCCATGAAAAATAATCGGCTTTTGCCATAACATTTTGCAGAGTCGTACGGTTTGTTGAAAAGGGGCCAGCAATTCCTCAACGGAAAAATAATTTTGTCCATCGCGCCGATAGTCTTCCGCATCTCCTCCCGCACTTACGACTGAAAGAAATTCCTTTCCTTGCAGGGCGACTCCATTTTGACCGTAGGCAAAACCATACTCTAACACTTGATCCTGCCATTCTTTCAGTAAAGCAGGACTAGAATACCAATAAAATGGATGCTGAAACACAATCCGCTCATGAGCGAGAAGCAATTCTTGCTCCCTTTTGACATCGACCACAAAATGAGGATATGTCTCGTACAGATCATGCACTGTAACGTGGGGCAGGGACTTGACACTCTCGACGAGAGCCCGATTGATCCGTGATTTGAGAAGATTGGGATGAGCGAGGAGAACTAATGTCGATTTCATTGATTTCAACTCATGGTAGGATAGTCGGTATAGCCTTCGGGGCCGGGGGAGTAGAATTGTTTGGAATTGGCTTCGTTCAGGGGCGCGTTCGCTGCGATCCTTTCTGGGAGATCGGGATTGGCTAAATAGGGCACGCCAAAGGCAACGGCATCGAGTTTTCCTTCGATGATGGCTTGCTCTGCTTCCTCTGCCGTGTAGCCCATGTTGCCAATCAAGGTGCCATGAAAATTCTCACGCGCCGTGGTCATGACATCGCCACTTTGTACGCCCAGGAAGTCACTGCGCATCACGTGAAGGTAGGCGAGTCCTCGTTGACTCGCTTCCTTGGCTACATACGTTGTCAGCGCTACGGGATCGCTATCGATCATGCTATTGTAACTGTTCAGCGGAGAAATGCGCAAGCCCACGCGACCTGCGCCCCAGACGCTGATGGCGGCATCGACGACTTCCAGCAACAATCGAGCACGATTTTCTCTGCTGCCACCGTACGGGCCGCTGCGTTGGTTCGCTCCATCGCGAAGGAAAGAATCTAACAAATAGCCATTCGCGCCGTGAACCTCAACGCCATCAAAGCCGGCAGCTTTGGCGTTGGCGGCAGCTTGTCGGAAAAATGACACAATGGCAGGAATTTCATCGTCTGGTAATTCGCGTGGCACGTCGTAGGGGACACTGCCGTTTTGCGTATGCGCCATATCATTGGTGATGGCGATGGCACTCGGGGCGACGGGGATTTTCCCTCCATTCAGATCACTATGGCAAGCGCGTCCGCCGTGCCAAATTTGTAAAAAAATCAATCCGCCCTTCGCATGGACGGCATCAGTGACCGCTTTCCATCCTTCCACCTGAGCATCGGAATAAATGCCTGGCTCGGTGAAAAAGGCACTGCATCCCTCAGCCACAGCAGTAGCTTCGGCAATCAGCAATCCGCCGCTGGCACGTTGCGCATAATATTCGGCCATCAAGGGCGTGGGCACATGGTCGATCGTAGCACGACAGCGTGTCAGTGGAGCTAAAATTACGCGATTTTTGAGTTCAAGTGAACCGACAGTGATGGATTGGAGTAGTTTCATGGTATTATGGAAATAGGGATGGTGAAGGTGCTTTTCGGCGCGAGAGATTCGACTCGTTACGAGCGAATGTCAAACGGATCGAGTAGGTAAAAATGCTGCCGTTTCCCTATAAGCCGGATTCTGTCCGGGTGGCCTTGCGGTCACCGTGGACGATCATTTCTCTCCCTGTTTTCACAGGATTCCGCTTGCACGGAATGCGACTATTACCCGGAGAACGCGGGCGGGCAGCCCTCCCCTGTTCTGTCTTGCACCGCGTGGGGTTTGCCCTGCCGCCGAAGTTACCTTCGGCGCGGTGGGCTCTTACCCCACCTTTTCACCCTTACCTATGCGACCTCGCGGTTTTACAGGCGGTTTGATTTCTGTGGCACTTTCCGTCGGCAGGCACTCACGCACCCACCGCCCTCACTTTTCACGAGGCACGCCGCCCTATGGTGTCCGGACTTTCCTCAACATGACTTGCATCACATTGCGATCGCCCAGGAAACGGCGCGGAGAATGTATTGTGATTTTTTGCACTTGGCGAGACTAGATTGTGTCAAATCACGGAGCGCGAAATTTCACACTCATCCATTCCCATTCCTCGCCACGGCGCCAAAAAACCTCCTGGGCAGCTTACGATTGACCTAAAATTTCCCGTCACCAGCTTTTTTCAGCAGCGGCGAGTTGAGCAGTCGTCATACCTAGGGCTCGGAGTACACCACGTGCCATCATTTTATTACCCTCTGCATTCATGTGGCAACCATCGGTGGTAAGCTTATTCTGAACGTCTCCCCCGTAAAACTCCTTGCCAAAGTATTTCGGTTTACCTGGAACATCGGGAATGGATTTGAGTTGTGCTTGCATGTCGGCATTCAGATCAGCGAGCGGGAGATTTCTCTCTTTGGCCATTTGGCGCAAAAAGTCATTGTAGGGGATCATCATTTGATTGAGTTCCTTCGTTGGATCTTCGCCAATCATGGTGGAGGTAAGGATCACGACCTTGATGTCTGCGGCTTTGGCTTTGTCTAGGATGGCTGTAATGTTTTTCTTGTAATCCTCGATGCTCACGCCCTCGAAGGTGCGGTTACCTAACACGAGTTTGAAGTGCCAGACATCATTGACACCACAGCTCAAAGTCATCCACTGCGGTTTCTTGCTAATCACGGCTTGATCGAGGCGGGCCAGCATATCGGTGGATTTATTCCCGCTCTTGCCAGCGGGGATGTGTTGAATATTCAGTCCGTTGCTTTTCAAAGCAGCCATAACCAAGCTCACGTAGCCACCTTTCTTGTTACCACCTTCGGTGATGGAATCGCCCATGAAGGCAATCGTTTCGCCAGATTTTATGGCTAGTTCAGCACGGAGTGCACAAGCAGTGAATGCAAGTGTAGTGAGCAGGATAGAGAATAGTTTTTTCATGAAATCTTTTATGATTTGAGCTGATGTAGGAGGCGAATCATCACACTTCACCGCAATCTATCGATTCGCATTATTGAGTCAAGAATACTATGACCTACTATCTAATGACCGCCATCCAATCAGGGCATCGACGGTATCGAGGCAAATCTGCAAAGGCACGTGATTCGCCAGTCAGAGCAAAGGTCTGTCGTTTGCAATATCATGGGGCGAAATTTACGTGATTTTTTTGTTAGATCGCGCATTTCAATGTTGTTGAACTTTGGCGGAAAATGCTTGATGTATACGGGTTTGTTGCTGCTGCAGCATGTTTTTTGGGAGCAAAAAATCAGTCTGCTGATGTTACATGGAGATTTTTGGGAGCAAAAAGAGAGCGTGTTTGGCTTACAGAGAGACTTTTGGGAGCCAAAAGGGACTGTTTACGGCTTACAGGGACTTTTTTGAGAGCCAAAAAAGAGCTTGCTTCTTACATGGAGATTTTCGGGAGCCAAAAAAGTGTGTGCTTGGTTTACAGGGAGGTTTTTGGGAGCGAAAAAGGTGTGTGTAAGGCTTACAGAGAGATTTTTGGAAATCAAAAGGGAGCGTGTAACACTTACATGGACTTCCGCGGCTCCGTGAACATGCCATGTAACACCGGATTTTCCCATTTTGTTAGGGGGAGATTGAGGGGAAAGAAGAAAGCGTCCCTGTTTGTCAAATGGCGTGCAGTAGGTCGTAGTACTACCATACCTGGATCAAGCTAAGCAGCTATTTGCCGCCGCCAGCATTCTGACCTTGGCCGGTCTTTGCCTTGTAATACCTCACATAGTCAATTTCATATTTCCGGGGAAATAGGGCATCATCCACCGGCCCTCCCCAGCTTCCGCCAATGGCAAGGTTCAGCAATAAAAAGTGCGGTTTCCTAAAGGGGTTATCCGGTCCCTCGCCTGCCATGTCGATGTTGAAGACCGCGTACTGCTTGTCGTTGACGAAGAATTTGATTTCCTTCTCAGTCCACTCCATCGCATAGATGTGAAACTCCTTGTAGGGTTCTTTGATGTTGATCTTTCCACCACCACCCATTTTGTGAATGGCTTTTTCTTTGTTCTTGGGGTCGGCAAAATGGTTGTTTGCATGGATTGTATCTTGATCCTTGCCGACGTATTCCATGATGTCGATCTCGCCACAACGAGGCCATCCGAGACTTCGATTGGTGCCCTTCATCCATATCGCCGGCCACATGCCTTTTCCTTGGGGAACTTTAGCTCTCACCTCAAATCGCCCATATTGAAACTCCATTTTGCCAAAAGTATGGATACTGCCTGATGTGTATTGCGCGGCTTCCTGTTCCATCCAGTTCTTTGAGTTTGGCTTAGCGCGCGGGTTTTTGAACGTCTCTTTTCTCCCCTCTATCACAAGCAAGCCGCCCTCAACCCGGACGTTCTCTTCGCGCTCCCGGGTGTAGTACTGCTTCTCCTGGTTCCGAACAAAGCCCACCTCATAGTCCCACTTGGACTTATCAGGCATACCTTTGGTATCGAACTCATCAGACCAAACGAGTTCCCATTTACCTTCTTGCGCTAGGCCTGTACGCAGCGCAGGTGCCGCGTTTTTCAGAAAGGCAATGTCCTTTTCGGCAAGTGTCTGCTGTTTGATGGTGATCCGCTCTCCTTCGCGATCCACCGTTACCTCACCCGTGTCCGTGTTGTAAGCGACCAATTCCCCTTCGAAGGTGCTTTTGCCGTCGGTGCTCGTCCATGTTCGGGCGTGGGCACCAAACGCGGCGAGCAGTGTGATGGCGATGAGTGAGGTGATTTGAGTGAAGATAGGTGATTTCATGTGATGTGCGCGATCGGCGTGAGTGCTTGAATTTTGTATATTTCGCTCATAACTACAAAATTCAAGTACTGGAGTCACTCATGGGGATTCTAAGAAGAGTTTTTTGCCCGAGTGATAGCTAAAGTCTTCGCGAGGGGAAATGAACTTATTTCTTCCTCACATAGATGTGATAGCCGCAGTGGAAATCGGGTGGGATGGGGGTAGCTTCGGCTTCACCTTCTTTGGGGATGACGGGGGCGAAACCACCGGCTTCGATGATGAGAAAATCGATGCCGTCGTAGGTGCGGATTTCCATGTTGTAGGCTTCGCCTTTGGTGACACTGAAAATGGTGTTGTCCGTCCAGAAGGCATTCCCTGGTCTGCTCTTATGACCGTAATAGCTCTGGGATAGGGCATTGCCATCGGCCTTGAGTTCGAGCGTGTCCTTGGAGCTTTTGGCATCCACGACTCCTTTGGATTTTTTCAACCACTCTTGGATGCGCGCATCGATCTCCGAGGGTTTTTTCGGTGCTGGCCAAACGGCCCAGAGCCATGTGCCTTCGTATTTTTTGTCATTTTTAAATTTGCCACTGAATCGATACATATCCGACTCCTTACCACTGACGTAGGATTTCAATGTCGTTTTTGGCAAGACTTTCATGACTTGCCTGCCTTCTTCGGAAAAACCGAGAGACACGCTGAGAGCCGAGCGTTTGGCTGAGGCTCCATCCGGGATGACGTAGATGCCAGTGTCTCGGCTAAGGAGTGCTGGCGGTTGTGATGCAGATACCGCTTGGAGTTGCTTGAGTCCGTAGGCTTGGATTTCCGGACTGGCTTGTTGCATAGCCGAGTTGATTTTGGCGGATGTGGACATGGATACCGGGTAGGATGTGGCGGTGGCAATAGCCTTCATCATGGGCGGGAAAATGATTTTATAACTTTCCGGGTCAGTGAGAAAGGGGACGCTGGCGTGGATGCCAGAGACTTGGCCTTGATGTGAACCCTTTTCGATCATTTCCACGAGAAGGTCGCGGAAAGTGCGGAGACGGGGAAGGTCGGCGTGTTGGAGCAGACCGACGGCCCAACCGCGGGTGAATGCGGATTCCTCGGGGTTGCGAATGATTTTATCGACTTCGGTCATCATATCGGGGGTGATTCTGGCTTTTGTTGCATCGTCGCTTTTTCGCCAGGTGCCCCAGAGTTCGTGCATCGCCATGATGCCGACGTGGCGCAATCTGGCATCCTTTGAGCGGAGACAATCGAGGATCATATCATCTTTTTTGTATTTGAGCATGGCGTTCATGGCATCAAATCGATGAGAGATTTCTGGGTGATGGAGGAAAATCCGTAAGGTTTCGTCCGTGACCTTATCATTATAAACCTGTCCGTAAACATTCCAGCCGCCGAATTTATCTAGTGTTTCGTTGATGTATTGCTTGTCAGTCCATGAGGCACCAGGGACGGGAAATGGGGAGCTAAAATCGTCATCGGCGGGAACGGAGCCGTGCGGGCGAACGGGGAGCTTGTAGGATTTTGCGAATTTGCTGAGGGGAGCGCCGTAGATGTGGAGGTGTTTACGGGGAGCGGTATAGTTGAGCGCGTTAAAGGTGCCCCAGGCGAGTTTTTCACCGGAAGCTTGGTCGTAGTTGCCTTCCTCACCTCCAGCCACGCCGATGCCGCCGTTGTGCCTACGGGCGAGTTCGAGTGACCAGCGTCTTACGTCAAGATATTCGCGAAGTTGGTTGGGGCGTGTTTCTGCCAGAAGTTGTGCGCCGACGGATTTCCAGACTTCGCCAATGCCGCCGCCCGTGTGGCCCACGTTGTAATCGTGAGTGCCGTAGTAGGCTTTCATGGCGTTGGTCTGCGCTGCTTTTGCGTAGATGGATTTTTCGCCATCGGGAATGAGGCGAGAGGCAACCGCCATGGCCAGCGCTAGGCCGCCAGTCTTGCCATTGCAGTCACGGAATCCAGGCTTGGGAACGTAATCGCCGTAAGGGACGCTGCCTTTACCAGAGTAGTCGAAGAAATGGGAAAGGGCGCTGTGAAAGGTTTTTTCATCGACTTTTACACCGCAGGTTTGAGCGAGCATCAGGAAGGTGACGCAGTGGACGCCGGCTGCGTTGAGGTGACCGCCGGATTGGTAGTTGAAGGAAGCGCCTCGGCCAGACCAGCCGCCGTTGTAGATGCGATCGCGGAGGTGATCGGCACCGGCTTGGATGACGGGAAGGATGGAGGCATCGCCAGTTCTGAGGTAATATTCGCAGATCCCCATACCTTCGACTCCGACCTGCCAATTGTGTGCCCAGATGGGCTTTCTTTCTTTCATCCAGCCGCGGACGACATCGAGGTCTTTTTCCTCGCCTGTGGAAAGGAGGAAAAGGACGGAACCCCATTCATTTTTGCCTTGTTTGGCGAGGAGATCGGCGAGGTTACGGACGATTTTATCGGATTTGGGGCAGTTGAGTGGCCAAGTAGCGCTGTAGGCGCCGAGGACAGGGATTTGGACGAGGACGGAGCCTTTTCCTTTAATCATGAGGCCGATTTTGCCGTCGCTGGCCTCGGCATCGGTGATGAGCTGGCCGAGGACCATGCGGGGGTCGCGTTTCGTTGCGGAGAGCATGACACCGTTGATGCTCTCGATGATGTCACCTTGCTTGAGTTGGCCGGTTTTTTCGGCGGGGGAGCCTGGCTCGATGTTGTTGATTTTCATGACTGGGCCTTTTTCGAACATGATGCCGATGCCGACAGGGCCGAAGTTTTTGATGAGCCATGATTTGCCCTTTTCCAGCGGTGCGGGTTTGAAGGTGTAGTCCGGCTTTTCAGCAGGGGCGGAAGCGGCGGAGGCATTGACGGGTATGCTAGCCGTGAGGGATGGTGTAGGCTTAGGATTCGTTGTGATTGCTGCGGATTGCGGAACATCTTTATTGTTCAGAAATTCTCTATCTTGCGCCGAGAGAATCTCACTTTTAAAAGTAATTCTCCTTCCAGCGCGCTCAATAATAACATTTCCCGTAACGGCATCGTAAGAAACGAGTTCGCCCTCCATGGTTTTTGAGCCATCGGCGCTTTTCCATGTGCGAGCGGAAGCCCCGAATGTAAGGAGAGAGAACGCGGTAAAGCCGAGGGCAAGAGGGCGAAATAGTGATGTCATATCAAGGAGGTGTTTCTACTGGATGGAAGATAATGATTTTTAGCTAGCACTATGTTGTGGAGATGCGAAGAAAAATAAAATCCATGCACTTATGCAAGATGATTATGCCAAGAAACGGGTGATTGCACCCATTTGGTCGAGGCGGTTGCGTTGCATGACTTGGTCGAGGTCACCGTAGTGTTTGATGGGGTTGCCGTAGGCGTTGAGGAGGGTGGTATACCAGTTACTCAAGGTCTTGTGGCCTTCGGTGCCGTGAAAGGGCAGGCGGATGTAGCGTCCGGCGAGGTCGAGTTTCGAGTTTTTGCCGGTCAGTACGATCATGGGAGCCTCGGTATCTGGGCTGTGGTGGCCGGCGCCGGTCTCGGGCATGTAAATGATGGTGGTGTTGTCGAACATCGTGCCCTTGCCTTCGGGGATGGCTTTGAGCTTGGTGACGAGGGTTTCGATCTGCTTCATGTGGTAAGCCTGCATTACGCTGCGGATGTAGTCGGGTCTGCCGCCCAAGCCAGCGTGACCGACCGCATGGATGCTGGTCTTTTCCTCGTTCTCGGGCAGGGTGCTGATATTGGTGGCTAGGTTGTCGATGGTATAAGTCACGACGTTGGTCAGGCCGGACGCGAGCGCGGCGGCGATGACGGAGGTAAAGCCTTCCATTTTCTGAACCAAAGTCGCGTTCTGTCCACCGCCTTCATGCGCGGGGTCGAGCTTTGGCAGGTGCTTGGTGATGGTGTCGCCAAGAGTCGAGACTTTCTGGTTTCGCTCCTGGATGGAATCGAGCGCCAGAATCTGGTTTTCGATCTTCAGGCGTTCCTCGCCGTCCAAGCCCTTCAGCCGGAGGCTTTCCTCGTCGCGGAGGTAGCTGAGCAACGAGTTGTCGGAGGAAACCATTTCCTGATTCAACACGGACTTGAACAGCTCGTTGTACGCGGTCATCGGATCGGCATAGCAATAATTCCGTTGTTGCGGGCCGGGGGCGGAAAATCCTGGCACGATCCCGGAGCGGAAATCACTCTCA